>JADGNP010000596.1 GCA_017883425.1 Candidatus Sulfotelmatobacter sp.
GCACTGCCAGTTTCGTCCGCACTCCGAACGGAAGCGTGATGTTGCCTGATGTGACGTGCCCCGATCTCACGCCGAAGGCGACGGGCACTCCCAGGCCACTCACAACGCGAGTGACCACATCCTGCAGAGTGTAACCCTGATTTGATGTCTGCACGCAGTCAAGCATTTCTCCGAAGACAATGCCCCGCACCCCATCGAGATGCCCAGCCAGTTTCAATTGCATCAGCATGCGATCGATCTGATAGGGCCTAGCGGCGAGATCTTCGAGGAACAAAATCGTGCCCTCAGTCTTGATCTCATATGGCGTGCCCAGCGATGCGACCAGGATCGAAAGGCATCCGCCGTACAAGACGCCCTCGGCGTCGCCCTCGACCAATCCGCTGACACCCGCGCCCAGAGCCACGTCCCAAGCGGTCGTGCCCGAAACGGCTGCCTGCCATGATGCCAAGTCGACTCCGTCTTCATGCGTCCAGTCTTTGGCGGCCATCGGACCGTGGAAAGTGATGAAGCCTCCGACATCGTGAAAATAGGTCAGCAGCGTGGTGATGTCGCTGTAGCCAACGAAAATCTTGGGATGCGCTGTGATCTTCTCGAGATCAAGGTCTTTGAGCAGATAGTTGGCGCCATAGCCACCGCGCGCGCACACGATCGCCCGGACATCATCACGCGCGAACATCGCTTCCAACTCGCGCGCTCTTCGCTGCACGGAGCCGGCAAAATAAAGATCCTGTTCCAGAATCGAATCGAAATAGAACGGACGGTATCCTCCGCGCCGCAGCGCGTCGCAGCCCGCATCCAAGTCAGCCCGCCTGATATTGCTGGCGGGCGCGACAATGCCCACGGTATCGCCGGGGCGGAGTGAAGACGGTTTGACGGGCAGAACGTTCGAAGAAGACATGGGTCTCAAGGCTGCTACGAGCAGTGAAACGGATAGCACAACGGATCAGCGCTAACCGGCGACTCAACTCACAAAGAACTCTCCCCGGCACACCAGCCGCGCCGGGCCTCGCAGAAAAACTTTATTACCGTTCGTGCGAACCGTCTGAGTCCCGCCGGGCGCGTGTACCTTTACTGGCGACATGGCGCGGCCCGTCGCCATCGCGGCCACCGCCGACGCGCAAGAGCCGGTGCCGGAAGACTGCGTTTCCCCGACGCCGCGCTCAAAAAAGCGAGCCCTCACATCATGCTTGCTATCGACCGCGACGAATTCAACATTCACTCCTTGCTGAAAGTGCGGGTTGCGCTGGATTTCCGCCGCGTGCGCCTGCCAGTCTGCCGCAAACTCGGGGACGAAGGTGACGTAGTGCGGGTTGCCCATCGACACGGGAATGCCGCGCACTTCCCCGGCGCCCACCTTCAATGCGAGTTCGTTCTCGACAACGGCCTCTCCCATCTCTATTTCAAACTCATACTCGGAGTCTCTGCGTGCAGTCAGAGTGCAGATTTTCATTCCTGCACCGGTCAGAATTGAAATTCGTTCTTTGCCCAGCTGGACGCAAACGTAAGCCGCCACGCAGCGTGTGCCATTGCCGGAAATCTCGGCCGACGAGCCGTCGGCATTGATCAACCGGACTTCCACGTCGGCGGTGAAGTGGGGAACCATCCACTCGACCCCGTCGGCGCCAACCCCGTCGTGGCGGTCACAAATGCGCCTGGTAAAGGCTGCGATATCGGCCGGAGCCAGAGCGCCGTCGATCAAAAGAAAATCGTTGCCGCAGGCGCTGGCCTTCACGAATGGAATGGTGCGGACGCCCGAGTTCACTCGTGGTCCACCCGGCCGAGCGAGTTCCCGCTGCGAAGTACCGTCGACGCTTTCGTTTGCTGGAGCAATTTTATTTGTTCGCGGTGGCAGCCCTCGACGTCAAACTGCACGCGGATATGCTGGCCCGTGTTCCCGGTGAGCATGTTTTGCATCATCCGGTGGTGACTTTTCAGGATGCGGTTGACCTCGTTGCTGATTTCTTCTACGCCGGGGCCCGTAACTTCGTAACTCGACAGCAGGAGCTTGAGATTGAAGGTTTCTTCCAAGTGGCCCAGAAAAAAGAGTGCGATCAGCACCAATCCGGTGGCGAAGATGGCCGTCAAGCGAAGGTCGCCGCCCGCGGTCGTTCCGACCGAGGCGACGACGAACAGCGTGGCCGCCCTGGTCAGTCCGGTGGTGAGTCCGCGCAAATCGACGAAATGTTGCCAGTTCATGGGGTCGCACACCTGCCGGAAGCAGGCTTCCGATGGCCGGATTCTATCACCGCAGCCATACGCTCTCGCGTTAACCTGCGTGATTACCGCGCGCGGTAGAGAATGGCGCGCGCCTGCCCGGTAACGTGAATCTCGACTAGTTCGGAGAGATGACGGTCCCGTACGGCTTGCCACACACTGTCGCCCTCGAAGGCAATAACGTAATCGGCATAATGCGCGGGATCCGCCAGAGCGTGCTCCCACATACCCTCGGGGTCGGCGGGCTGTCGCCACGTGCGGTGATTGCCTTCGTTGATGACACGCTTGAGCGGAATCCCCGCCTGCTGCAGGGCGCCGACATGATCCCCCACGTACATAAGCAGGGTGGTATCGGGCGGAAGCTTTTGGAGCCAGATTGCGAGTTGAGTTTCGAGCTGATTCCGGGTGCCCATGTTGACCTGGGCCTCTTTCAGGGAAACCGGCGCAGTTCGCCAGATTGAGGCGTAACTTGCGGTTACGAATGCCAGGATGCCGAGCACACACACCGTACGGAGCCGGGGCAGCAACCTTTCGGATCGCAAGGCCAGATGCACGAGGATAGCCAGCGCGGCCGCGAAGGCTGGGAGCAACTGCAATCCGTAACGAACGTTGTAGTGGGTGAACGGCCACCAGGCTGGGATGAAGACAGGAACGCCGCCGTAAGCCACCGACAGAGCGTAAAAGGGCACGGGTATAAGCAAGAGGAACAACGGCACCCACGCGCCGGGAGGCGATGATCCGGCTGCGCTCGATTTGCGGCGGTAGTTCAATGCGGCAACCGCCATGCCCACGACCGCGAGCAAAACCCAGGCCCGCTGCAGCCATTCGGTTTCTGCCAGGTTGGCTTCGGCTGATTTCAGAAAATACATCTCTGCCAGCAGAGGATTGCCACTGCCCGGATGCCCCGGATTGCCGGCGCCCTGCGTCTTCCGTTCGATCGCCTTCGCGGAGTAGGGTCCGTTCGCAAATTCGAGCGGATTGCGGTAGACGATTCCGTTATAAGCGAGCCAGAGCGACGGCGCCGCCGCCGTGATCAAGACGAATTTCACCACCGCTGCTCGCGAGACTCGGAATGGGAACATTCTTTGCCCGGGGGCGTTGCCAGAGAACAAGCTGAACAGTACGACCACTGCGGCAACTGCCACAGCCAGGAACCATCCGTCGTAGCGCGTCAGGCAAGCTGCGGCCAGACACCAACCGCACTTCGTGAGGG
>JADGNP010000131.1 GCA_017883425.1 Candidatus Sulfotelmatobacter sp.
TCAGCTGCAACGCCGGGATAGTGCTCGAGGATGTAGCGCCGGTTGTACTCCGAGACGGTCAGACAAAGCGTACAGTTCTTGAGCTTCACGTCGAGATACGTGCCATGGAGCAGCAGATCGGATCCATACAGCGTCATCGTGAAGCCCACATCCAGCAGCCGCGCCGCCACCATCGCGATCCACGAACCGAAATAGCCATGATGCACGTGGATGTGTTCGACTCCCCGTTCCTCCAGCAGGACCGCGTAGCAGGCTCCCATCCAGGTGTGCAGCAGGGCCTTCAACCGCTGAAGCGGCGACTCGCCCCCGCGGCAGATTACGCGCACGATCAGAGGCGATATCCGTTTCCATCTCCTCAGACAGAGCCACGCTGCCCGCAGCAGAACCGTCCCTTGCGGCGGCTGCAGCACGACCTCCGGCGCTCGCCTGGTCGTGAGGGCCTCTTCTTCCCTCGTTCTCGCCTTCCGCACACTCCCGGCAATCACGCAAACTCCCCGCCTCCGCAGTTCTTCAATCTCCTCGCCCACATAAGGCTCCACCGGGGACGGAAACTGGTTCGCGAGACTGGCGACGGTCAGCATGTCCGGGAGATCCGCGCTCTCCGCCTCTGCGCTGCCAACATTCCGGCCATCGTGAACAGAAGCCCATTCACGAACTGATAGTTCATCACCACAACCAGCGCGTTTATCCAATACACTCCCAGAAAGATCGGCCACAGAAGGTGAAAATGCTGATCGAGAAACCCGCCGTCTTCACGCGCTGGAATCGCCCCCCTCCTCAGGCGCCACATCTCCCACATCAGCCACAGATACAACGCCAGTCCGAGCACACCGTGCTCCACCAGCAGTTCCAAGTACGTATTGTGCGGATACAGCCGCTTCTCCCTGTATCCGCTGACATAGCGCGGGAGTGCGGCCGACATCTGGTTGAAGCCCCACCCCGTCAGGGGACGCTCCAGAAACATCTGCCAGCCGCCCGCGTAAACCGCCGCGCGATATTCCACCGGCCCGCTTTCCGTCAGACGATCAGTGAGCCTGCAGCCCAATTCCGGAAAACTCAGAACCAGCGCCAGACTCAGTCCTGCCACAAAAGCCAGTCCCACGCAGGCACGCCGCAGCGTGCGGTTTCTCGAGAGGAAGATCAGCACCACCACGGTTCCCGCAAATGACAACCAAACCGCTCGCGTCATCGTCGCCAGGATCGCGATCGGCACCGAACCCAGCAACACGGCACCCTTGACTCCTCGCATGCTTCCGCGCCGGTAGGCGTGCAGAGCCAGCAATCCCAGCAAGTTCAGCGACACGCCGTTCGTCACCGCCTGCAGCAACGGCCCGCGGGCGCGGTCCGCGTGATAACCCAGACTTTCGTCGAGAATGAATGGTGGAAAGATCAGCGAGTGCGACCCCGACAAGAAGGCGATCGCCGTAAAGCTCAGATACCCCAGCACCACCAGGGCGAACAGCTCAAACTGCCGAAACCTCCTTTCCTCCGTGAATACCAGCCCCGCAAGATGAAAAAGCGTAAACGGCACGATGAATTTTGCCGCCAGCAGGTTCCACGACTCGTTGTCGAAGGGCTGCCCGATGACACTGGCCAGCGCCAGCGCCGCCAGCCCGATCATCGGCCACGTCACCCGTTCCACCACGAACAGCCGTTGCCGCAGGACCACCGCCCGTCCCACCACTCCCACCACGAGAAGCCCGAACGCCACGCGGTCAATCTCATAGAACTTCACATCCGGAGGCCGCAACAGCATCGCCGTCAGCGCCGCCAGAAATAGCAGAGAAGGCGCCGCCATCAGCGCCTGCAGCGGACGCAGAGCAACCTCCGCTGCCCAGACAGAGAAATCGGCTCCCATCCCCGAACGGACGTCTCTTAGCAAGATCGACTGCATCAGTCCCCGCTCCCTCGCGCCACAGCCAGAAAAGTTCTCAGCAGGATTCGCATATCCGACCCCAGGCTCCAGGTCCGGATGTACTCCCGATCCAATTCCATGCCTCGCTGAAACGACGGATCGCGGCGCGCCGTTACCTGCCACAGCCCTGTGATTCCCGGCGTCACGTCCAGCCGCGCCAGGTGCTCGACTTCGTAGGCTGCAATATCGTCCAGCGGGTGCGGCCTGGGTCCTACTAAACTCATGTCCCCTTTCACCACATTCCAAAGCTGCGGCAGCTCATCCAGGCTGTACCGGCGCAAAACCCGCCCCAGCCGGGTGATCCTCGGATCATCAGCAATCTTGAAAAACGGTCCCGACCTCTGGTTATTTTGCCGCAGACGATCTTTCAACTCATCCGCATTGCTCACCATGGTGCGAAACTTGTAGCAGTGGAACAGCCTGCTCTTCCGTCCCGCTCGCTGCGCGCAGTAGAGAACGGTTCCCGGTGAATCCAGCTTAATGAGCCCGGCGATCAGGGCCAGGAACGGCGACAAAATGGCCAAGGCGAAGCTCGCTCCCACCACGTCCACGAGTCGCTTCAATCCCAACCCTAGCGCCGGCATGCGCTCCGCATGCAGACAAATCACCGGCAAGTTCCCGACTCGCTCAAATTCGGTCCCCACGGGTTCGCACCCGAATAACTCGGGAACCATCTCCACGTCCAGACGCAGCCGCTGCGCCTCCCGTAGCACATGCAGCGTCATGTCGCGGTCACGCGGGGCGGCTAAAATCACCTCGTCCACGAATCCCGTTCGCGCGAGCCACGCCAGATCGCTCACCCGTCCAATTACCCTGTCACCCAACGGCTGTTCGTTGTCCAGGAACCCGTACACGCTTCTGCCCGCCTCAGGATGCCCGTCGACATAGGACGCCACGCGCCGTCCCACTCCGCCCGCTCCGACGATCAACACATTGCGCACATCGCTGCGCTGGTCGGCGCCGCGCTCCTGCCTCGCACTTTGCCACCGCCACGTCAGCAACACACCGAAGTGCAAGGCTCCCGCTCCGCAGATCAAGCCGCTCGTGGCCCATGGAGCCTGCAATGCATAGGCAAAGCCCAGCACCGTGGTCGCCCACAGCACTGCCTTGCCGAGAATTCGCGCCTCCTGCCGCAGGTTGCGGCCTCTGAGATATAGACCTTCGGTGTAAGCCATCAGGATGATCAGGGCCGCATGCAATACGGCGACGCCCAGCAGAGAAACCGGTGCCACCGCCGTGTCGAACACCCGCACCTGCGGGAAAAACACCAGGAGCGCCCCAATCAACCGCCAATTCAGCGCCACCAGCGCGAGGTCGCCGGTCGCACAGCGTAACCACCTCCACGCCATCCGGCTCTGCAAGGGAGCTGGCACCAGCAAAACAAATGCATTGTCGGACGGCGTCGCCCGCACTTCTGTCGATATCTCGGAGACGTTGCCTGTCCTGAATTCCTCGGACCTCACGGATTGCGCCCGTTCCTTCTTTCCGCTCTGGAAAGCGGGCGCTTCCCCCGGAATCAACCGTGCACAGTCGATTTCCTGCGGCTCCTGCTGCCTGAAATGTCGAAGAGGGGGCACTCCGATCCCTTCCGTTTGGTATCTCGTGGATCTCGATGGACAGCCAGCGCTGGAGGGACTCGATCGAGATCATCAGCTTGCCTTCTGACGCTGCGACAATTCCGATCGCAACGTTGTTCCGTCGCGCCCTACAGCCGCCGGTAAATCCGCTCCGGAATCGGAAAGACCCTGTCGATCAGCACGGTTCCAAGGATGCGTGCCTGCGCCCTTTCCAGTTTCTCCTTGATCTGGCGCGCCAAGATAGGTCGAGTGTGATCGGCCGATAACACTAGAATGATCCCATCGGCAATCTGTGCCATGGCCGTCGCTTCGTTCGATCCTCCGGTGGGCTGTGCCTCCACAATCGAGAACTCAAACTCCCGGCGCACCTTGCCCAGATACGAATGCAACCATGCAGTGGTGATCCGATTCCCATTCGTTCGCGCGGCCGGCACCAGCCACAGATTGCCGCGCACCCGAGTCACGGCCTGCCGCAGCGGCACGCCTCCATCCCTGGTTGGGTGATCTTTCATCTCCGCCTGATACGCCGCTCCATCCTGCACAACCTGCGGATACTCTCCTACGACCCCGATGCTCCCCACCGTCTCCAGCGCCAATGCCTCACCAACTCGCCGGCAAATGCTCTTCACATCCGTCTCCGGGTCCAGCGCGCTGAATACGACCTGGCGCACGGGCCTCACGACATTCGAAAAGAAGACCTGTCGCACCAACCCCCGGAGCTGCTCCCGGGCGAAGTCTTCCGGGTTCCATTCTCCCGCCTGCGGCACAGTCCTTTTCTCCTGGGACCGCCCCACCGACTCGACCGTCCGCGCAAACGATACCTCCGCGCTCATGACCCCCCTCCTCTCATGCCGCAAGACTTCCTCGCGCCCTTCGCGGCAGCGATGCCAAAACTGGAGAATTCAGGTAGGCCAGCACGTCATCCGGCGTGCGGAATGCGGGATTCACATAATCCGCCGCAAACGCCGCGACCGTGCCCGCCGCGCCGGCGGCGGCCAATCCAATCGCCAGCACCATCCATGCGGACCACACCGGCAAGACCGGAGCCACGGGATGCTCCGCGATCGTCACGTTGACGATGCCGCGCTCATCCAGCGCATCGTCCAGCCGCGCCTCTTCCTGCTTCTTCGCGTAGAGAAGATAGTTCTCCTGCGCGGCCTTCTCCGAACTGAGCAAATCGTCCTGGGCGATCGCGTCCTCGCCCAGTTGCCGCGCCATCGCCCGGTAGGCGGCCTCCTGCGCAAAGGTCGCCGCCGCCCGCGCTTGCAGCGCTCTCAATTGCACTTGTGCCCGCTGCAATTCCGACTTCGCCCATTCGTAGTGCACATTCTTGTCGGTCGTTTCGTCGCGCAGCGGCAACGCATTCTCCGCCGCGATCGTCGCCTCGGCCTGCGCAATTTGCTGCTCTACTTCCTGCACCAGTCGGTGGCTGGGTTCGAATTTTGTCAGCAACTGGGTCCGTTTCAATTGCAGGTCGAGCAAACTCGACTTCAAGGCCTTCAGCAGTTCCGGATTGTCGGCAATGCGAACCTGCGTGGTGGTCCGCTCCGGCAGCTCGGCCAACTGGTCTCCGAGGTCCCCCACCCGCTGCTGCGTCTCCGCCAGTTCGATTCTCGTCTGGCGGAAACTGGCATCCACTTCGCTCAGCTTCTGCAGCGCGAGATCGCGCTGCTGTGCCGCCGCCACAACTCCATGCCCGGCCGAGAACTGCAGCAACTTTCCCTGTGCCTCTTCAAGTTGCCGTCGCGACTCTCTTGTCTGCTGCTCGAAGAAGCGAAGCTCGCCCGCAGGGCGATGCACCTCCATATGCTTCTCCAGGTACGCCTTCGCCACCGACTGCAGCACCTTCGCCGCCACCTGCGGATCATCCGCTGCATAGCTGATCGCAATCAGGTTCGTTTTCTTCACCGGCTCCACTTGCAGCTTCTTGGCCAGCCGCCGCGCCGCCCCCTCCACTCGCTCCGCGTTTCCCTCGCCTAGCCGTAGAAAGTGAAACCAGTCCCGCCCGCCCAACCCAGTCTCCTGCACCACCCGCCGCAGGACCCCATCATCCCGCAGCAACTCCACCTCAGAATTCAATTCCTCTTCCGAAATCGTCATCCGCGTCACGTCGAGCGGAGCGTTTTCCGCCGCGCTCACCGGGGCATCCGCCCGCCCCCTCCGCACCAGCACCTTCATGTTGGCCTGATATTTCGTCCCCGCGAACGCATACAGGACCGCCGCCGCCAACACCAACCCCGAGACGCAGACGAAGATCCTTCGCTGGCGAAACAGCACCATGGCCAGTTCCCGTATCGTTGGCATTGGCGTTGGTGTCTGCTCTCTTCCGCGAATTGGGTCTTCGTCTGGTGGCATGCGAGTGTGAGAAGTCCTTTTTCTAGAATTGAGTGGAGTTCACGTACATGCTTACGGAAGGTTTGGTAAGGAAGCGGGCGATTTTCGAAATCGAATTCTGCGGAACAAAAACCAGATCCCCCGGCCGAAGATGGGCATCCTCTTTGAGGCTGCTTTCCTTCAGCATCTTTTTCAGATTGAGCAGCCGCGTTTCCACCAGATCGTCGTTCACCCGCCGGAACAGCACCACCTGGGAGTGCTTCGCCTGCTGCGTCAGTCCTCCGGCAATCTGCACCGCCTCGGCCACGGTAGTGTCCGAGCGCAGTTCGTACTTGCCCGGCTTTCCTACTTCGCCTCCCACAATGAAGTAAGGACGTTCAAATTCCTTCAGCGCTACCGCCACCTGCGGGTCGTGCAGATATCCCCGGTACGCCTTCTGCACTGCCTCGGCGAACTCTTGGAGGTTTAGTCCCTGCACCTCGACCAGGCCGGCGTCTTTCAACATGACGTAGCCGTCCGGCTGCACGGTCAGGATCTGGTTGAACTCCGGTGCGACCGTGAAACTGATCTCCACCACATCGCTGGGTCGTAACCGGTAGAGCGGATGGCGCTCCCCTCCGAGTAAGGGGTTTCCCAGGCCATCCGCTCCCCCGGGTTTTGCGGCCGTTGTACTACTGCCTCCCGCTCCTGCCCCGGTAAAGCCGGATCGGGAAGTCTCTTTTCTTCCGCCCAGGTCTGTCCTCTCAGCCTGCGCGAAAGCGACCGAACAGCACTCGAAAACCAACAGAGCGCTTGCTATGAATCGGACGAATATGAAACGCTGTTTCATTTGGCCTGGCGCCGTACTCCTGACGCCGAGCGTCACTCGCTTGCGTGACTCTCTACTGCGCAAGTTAAACTCACTCCCGGATTCGAGCAAGACATAGGAAGTGCCGTCCACAAAAGTAGAACGCTCTCCCTTTCCGGGAAAGGATCCCGCCTCGCGAAGGCTCGTATCAAATCAGTGGATTGTGGAAATTTCTCCGGGCAAGAGCATGGAAAATGCTGTGGGGTGCGTCTCTAGCGGGAGTACCCACAAAAGTAGACTTGCGTGTTTGTCATGTCACAAGAACGGGGAGCCGAACCTTGATAGCTTCGCGAAACTGAAATCCATCACGCCCGTTTCATTTCAGCGGAAACGTCAGCCCGTGCGCGGTCTTCGCTCTTCCTTATCTCAATTTATGCCGTGCTCGGTGATTCCAGCGTTCCACAGCGCAATCCTCCGCTCCTCAAGTTCCCGCCACACGGAAATTTCAATTCCCGATTTGAAAGCAGCGCTCAGATTTTGTGACCAGTTTCCTTGTGGACCGGACTTCTCGTCCCTACAATCGCCGCATCGTTTCTCTTTTAGTTTTTGGGAGCCTTGCTTGATGAGTCCGTCGCCCGCCGCCACTTCCAACATCATTGGTGTCCTTATCGCGGACTCCAATCGCATGCAGGCGCAGTTGCTGACCAGCGCCCTGCGCCGCCATCCGGAATTCCACATCACTACCTGCCAGATGGATACCCTCTCCATCCTCCAGGCGGTCAGTGCGAAACTTCCCCGGATCGCCGTTCTGTCGTTGAACTCAACCGCCAGCGTGTCCGAAACCGTGATGATCCTGCGCCGCTTTCACCTTTCGTACCCGGAGATTCCGAAGGTTCTGCTCGTCGACACGTGCGATCGTGAACTCGTGGTGAGTGCGTTCCGCGCCGGCGCCCGCGGCATTTTTCCCATCCCCGACGCCAACCTCCGCCTGCTGTGCAAATGTCTTCTCCGCGTGGCTGCCGGACAGATCTGGGCCAACACCGAGCAACTCAACTACATCATGGACCTGATCTCGGAGGTGCCCTCGCTGCGTGTGCTCAACTCCCGCGGCACCATCCTCCTCACCCCGCGCGAGGAACAAGTCGTCGCGCTCGTCGCCGAAGGCCTCGGCAACCGCCAGATTGCCGGCGAACTCAACCTCAGCGAGCACACCATCAAGAAATATCTCTACCACATCTTCGAAAAACTCGGCATCTCAACCCGCGTCGAACTCGTCCTCTACGCCGTCAACAACGGAGATCCCCGCCAGGCCGAGTGGCTGACCGGCGCCCGCCGCCTTCCGCCCGGCGCCTGAGTTCGGTTCAATTTCGGAAACGAAGTTCGTTGGGAGAGGAACTGTTTCAGAGTGGCCAGCATTTCATCGCGCGACGCCGGCAAGCCCGATCACACTTCCATTTGAAAACTTCGCACTCCGCCCTGTATAACTTGGGACGGAACTCCTTGCCCGACGCCGCTTCCAACCCGCCCCCCGCGCCCAAGTCCCGCCGCTGGAGCATCGTTGCCGCCGGACTGCTCCTGCTCGCGCTGGCTCTGGTGGTGATCTACACCAGCCGTTCCGCTTTCTCCAGTCCACTCGCCCTGGTCGTCGTGGCGGCCATCGGACTCGCCGCTCTCCTGCTGCAACTTCGTCTTCGCAAAGACGTGAGCGCCCAAGTCCGCGCCCCGCTCTGGCTCAATGTACTGGGACTCGTCTTCGCGATCGCCGCCGTGTTGGCCGACGTCTTCCACTTCAGCGCCAACCTCATGCTGGTCGCCGCGCTAGGATCGGTTGTCTGCTTCGCCATCAGCAGCACCGCCGTCCTCCGTGCCCTGCGCAAGAAAAAGATCTGAACACGGCGTCCGGCTTCCGGCGCTCGGCTTCCTCCTCGTCTGCCTTCGTCGCGCCCGCAAGTTGTGGGTGTCGTTTATTCCCTGAGACTGCTGCCCGTATGTGGAAGGAACGATCTTCCGGCGGCCGAGAGCCGGAAGCCGCCGTTGTTACCGCTTAAACTCCACTGCCACCGTCGTCTCCACCACCGCCGGCTCCCCATTCACCCGGTACGGCTCAAACTTCCACCAGCGAAGTGCGTCCATCGCCGCCTGCGCCAGTATGTCTGGACCATTCAGCGCGTGCATGCTCACCACCGACCCATCCCGCCCCACGACAATATCCAGCGCGATAATCCCCTGCAGATTCGCCTTCCGCGCTTCCGCTGGATACGTCGGCTCCACCCTGTGGACCAACAACTTCTCCATCACCTCCGCCGGAACTTGCACCTGCGGCTTTTCCGCGGACGCCATCTCCGGATTCTTCAACCCCGACTCCAACTCGTCCCAGCCCCGGTTCCAACGCCACCAGAACATGGCTACCGCGATCGCCGCAAAAACCAGAAAGATGGCCCATCCTACGCCGCGTCGCTTCTTCTTCTTCTTGCGCGGCGCTCCGCTGCCCGTTTGCTCACTTCCTCCGTCGGCATCGGCATCCTTTTTCGCCATCGCAGGAGTCGGACTCGCGCTGATCTCAATCTCCGCCTTCGCCTCTATTGCCCAATCTCGAATCGCCGCCCGCTGCTCGGCCGACAGCCCCACAAACTCAAGCCCGCAGCGCAGTTTGTCCTGATAGCGCACCATCGCCCGCGTCCGCAGCGGATCCTCCACCAGCGGCAGTTGCACCTCAATCCCCACCGCTTCTCCCAGTACCAGTTCCCCCGCCAGCATCGCCGCAATCCCGCGCTCGCACACGTTCACCGACCGCCCCGGCACGGTATCCGGGATCCCCGACCGCAGCACCGTTACATCCAGCGGCGCCTGCACCTGAAAACGCGGCACCCGCCTCCGCGACGGCCCACTCCATCCCCGAACTTGAGCCCCTGCTGCCATTCAGTCCTTTATAGTTTTGTCATTCCGAGCAAAGCGAGGAATCTGCTTTTGCTCGTGTGGGTCCGGGTCTCTGACCCGGACGGGCCGAGCGAAGCTCGGCTGGCTCTCCTTGAAAGTCCCCACTTCTCGCAAATAACGCGAGAAATGGGGCACCCTATCTTCTCAGTTCCACAATCTCACTTCCGCGCGCAAACAAAACCACACTCGCCATCCCGATAAACAACCCATGCTCCACCACGCCGGGCATCTCGCTCAACTGCCGCGCCAACCCATCCGCATCTGGAATCTGCCCAAACCGGCAATCCAGAATGTGATTCTTCTCGTCGGTCACATAAGGCTTCCCATCGGCACCAGTCCTCACGGACACGTCCGCTCCCAGCGCCGCAATCCGTTTCGCCACCAGCGCCTGCGCGAACGGAATCACCTCCACCGGCAGCGGGAACTTCCCCAGCACCGGCACTTGCTTCGACGCGTCCGCGACGATTACCAACAGCTTCGTGGCCGACGCCACAACCTTCTCCCGCAGCATCGCCCCGCCGCCGCCCTTAATCAATCGCAGTTGCGGATCCACCTCATCCGCTCCGTCGACGGTGACCGCGATCTCCTGGCATTCATCGAGCGTAGTCAGCGGAATCCCCAGACTCTCTGCCAGTTCCCGCGACCGCACCGACGTCGGAATCCCGCGAATCCGCAGCCCGTTCTTCACCTGCTCGCCCAGCAGCTTGATAAAGTGAGCCGCCGTCGACCCCGTCCCCAGCCCCACTACTTGCCCATCTTTCACAAACTGCAAACTAGCCCGCGCCGCCGCCTCTTTTTCCTGATCGTTCGCCATAGTCTCCGTGTTTCTGTGTGGGTCCGGGTCTCTCTGTTCTGTGTGGGTCCGGGTCTTTGACCCGGACGGGCCGAGCGAAGCTCGGCGGTCTCGCGAGGCGTAATGCGCCCCGAAAACGAGGGCATCATCCCGTCCTACCCTAAACTCGTCTCCGTATAAATCAAATACCCCGCCAACGCCAACCCAAACAGCACCGTCAAAATCGTAATCAGATCCAGCATCAACCCCGCCGGCGCGAACGTCCCCGCATCCAACTGCGCCCGCGTCTTGCGATACCGCAGCAGCCCCGCCACCACCAGCACTACGCCCGCGAGAATCGTGCCGGACCCCATCCACACCGAAATCCCCGCCGTCCGCACCGGATGCCCCTGCAGCGCCGTCAACTGCCGCATCGCAATCGAGAATCGCCCAATCGCGAATCCAAACACCACAATCGCCGCCCCGGTACGCACCCACGCGAGAAACGTCCGCTCATTCGCCAGATGGTCGCGCGCCCGATTGGGATTGGCATTCTCCGTCACACACGCTCCGTCGCACCTGTTCATCACAACGCCAGGTATTGGTCCATTTTGAGTAAAGATGGTTCGTATCAGGGCACACTTTTAGGTGTGCCACAAGAGCCCCTGCGTAGGCCCCGCTTTAGCGGCTGCGGCGGTGACGGGGAGAGGCAGCGGCTGAAGCCGTTTGGCGTCTCACTCACTTTGGCGGCATCGCTGAAGCGAAGCCCTGATACGAATCGTATTTCCCAACTACACCGATACCCAACGCCGACTGCATTATTCCACAGCTTTCCCGATCACAGTGCTCGCGCCCGCAAGATTCTTGATCAGATCCTCGGGCACGCCATGCCGTGCCTTCAAATACTCGGGATCGTTGTATGTCACCGAGACCTTCCCCTCCGCGTCCTCCGCCACCAGCGCCCTCAACGGCAAATCAATTGCCAGGCTCGGAGCCGCCACCATCAACGGCGTTCCGCCTTTGGGACTCCCAAAAATCAAGACCTTCGTTGGCCTCATCTTCAACCCAACCTTCTCCGCCTCGCCGCTGTGATCGATCAGCGCGAACACCTGCAATCCTTTCCCCGAAAAGGACGCCTCCAGCCGCCGCACCGTGTCTTCCACCGAATAACGGCTGGCAATTTGAATTAACCCATTCTCGCGAGCCATATCAT
>JADGNP010000597.1 GCA_017883425.1 Candidatus Sulfotelmatobacter sp.
CTGATTTCGCCAACAATGTCTGAAACTGCAACTTGCGTCAGCTTTTATCTGTGCAATTTCCTGCATCTTGACTAGCAAACCGCCATAAGGCAGTCTTCCTCGGGGCGAACCTTACACCAATGGAGAGCACCAATGAAGTCCAGACTGCTGCTGCTATTCCTGCTTTTGCCGCTGATGGCAGGAGCACAGACCTACACTTATTCGACTCTCGCCAACTTTCCTCCAAGTTCGGATCTAGGCCCGAACGACCCCGAATCTCCTCTGCTCATGGACCAGCAGGGTAATCTGTACGGCACATCTCAGTCAGGCGGTCTCAACAACGACGGGACCGTATTCATGGTCACTCCCGGCGGAGACGTCACCACTCTCCACAGCTTTGACGGAAGCGACGGTCAAAGGCCTGTAAGTGGGCTGGCACGGGACAGGGAAAACAACCTGTACGGAACCACGGCTTCTGGCGGTTCGTTCACGTGGTATGGAACCGTCTATAGGTTGGCCCCCGACGGAACGGAGACCCTGCTCTACAGTTTCCCGGGAAAATATCCCTTCGGCAACTATCCCATCTATCCCGTCGTTCTCGATCCCCGCAATAACCTATATGGAGTCACCACTTTTACCGACAATAACTTCAACACCTCTGGGGGAGCTATCTTTAAACTGACGGCCGCAGGGAAGTTCGGGATCCGCTATCAGTTCTGCGATTTCCTCCCATGTCCTAACGGGGATGGCCCGAGCGCGTTGGTTCTGGATAAAGCCGGCAATCTCTACGGCGCCACGGGCGGAGGCGGCGCTAACAACGCGGGTAACGTGTTCGAACTGACGACTACTCGTCAATTGAAGATCTTGTACTCGTTCCCACTCGCTGACGGTTTGCCGAAAGGTCCCCTGGTCAGGAGTGGCAATAACTTCTTCGTCCCGACCCAGACCGCGATTTACAAGGTTTCGGTCACAGGTGGCGGCAGTGTCTTCTACACCTTCCCGAGTGGCGTTCATCCTTATCGGTCGATCGTCATGGACTCTGCCGGCAATATCTATGGGACAACGGACGCCGAGACCGTGTTTAAAATTGCACCCGACGGCACCGAAACCACCATTTTTACCGGCTCGACGTCTCAACCCGTGGGGCCCGCCGTAATTCTTGATAGCTTGGGCAACCTCTACGGTCCGACCGGCCAGTACACCGGCGCCAACCAGACTGGCACGATCTTCAAATTGACGAAGAATTAGGCCATGGAGTGCTCCAAGGCCAGGAACTGAAAAACAAAGGCGAAGCTAAGGTCGGCTTCGCCTTTATTCTCGAAGAATGCTATTTGTCAGCCCCTCGTCCACCGGCTGCGATGCCAGTGCAGCGTTTTCCGAAGGAACTGCTCGCACAATCATTCGACGCCGTCATAATGATCCCCATGATCACTCCGCGACGACCTTAGAAACCTCAATTATTTCGTCGCTCCCGTAGCCGTAACTGTTGATAAATCCCCATAGCGCTCATTGACCCGGCTGTGGTCGGAGGCGGAGCCAAGTCAGATGAACCGGTTTGGCAAATGTCTCGCCTACTCCCTCCTTTCTGTAAGTCATTGAGGCTTCGCGTAAGTGGTTGAAAAGTCGTCGGAGGCCCTTAGCAGGCTCCAGGACGCGCAGTCCTCTCGCGGACGACCCTTTCCCTCCTGACAGCATCGATCGTTGAAGCCAGGGCCGTTTCCGGCTCCGGAAAGGGCACTCTGGGCGACATGCAGGTGCGATTTACGGACGTTGGAACTGATCTATGATTGTGTACGTATTAGTACGTACATATATATATGTATTGCGGATCAAGTATAACGAAACATTGTGCTTGCACGATCTCTCGGCTCCGAAGTCGGAGCTTCCAGACACCCTGCCAGGTTCGCTCTTGAATTTGCAATCTGGAATCTAAAACCGGAAAAGGTTCTTTATAATGGCCCGACTGCGTTCCTCAAATCCTGGAGGGGTTCATGATCTCGCGGCGACGATTTCTGGAGGTGGGCGGTGTGACGGCGGGGATGGCGGTGGCATCGCATTCTCTGGTGGCCGCTGCCGCGGTGGACAGTGCGGACGATGCTTCCCTGCCGCCGTCGCTGGCCCAGTTGAAGTCGAGGAAGAGCGAGGCCACGCCGATCACGCGCCAAGAGCGCCTCGAGCGCCAGGAGCGCGCCCGCCACCTCATGAGCGAGAACGCGCTTGACGCCATCTTGCTGATGGAAGGCACATCGTTGCGGTACTTCACCGGCATCCGCTGGTGGGGTGGGGAGCGCACCTTCGCGCTGGTGCTGCCCGCGAAAGGCGCGGCATTCTATGTGTGCCCAGCCTTTGAAGAGGGACGCGCGCGCGAACAGATTGCCAACGCGCCTGGCGAGCAGCCTGACGTGCGGGTGTGGCAGGAAGACGAGAACCCGTACCAGCGCATCGCGCAGGGACTAAAAGAGCGTGGCATCGCCAGCGGCAAGCTGGGACTCGAGGAGACGGTGCGCTTCGTCTTTGCCGATGGCATTGCCAAGGCGGCAGCGCAGGCCGCATTACAGGTAACGATCGCGAGCGCGACTCCGGTCACCGCCGGCTGCCGCATGATCAAGAGCGCCCACGAAATCGCGCTGATGCGACTGGCGGCGCAGGTCACGCTGGCGGCGTATGAAGCAGCATATCGGGCGGTGAAAGATGGGATGACGCAACCGCAACTGGAAGCTCTGGTGCAGAAAGCGCACGACCGACTGGGCTTTCCCGGAAGCGCGGACGTGCAAGTGGGCGAGTTCTCGGCGTTTCCTCACGGCTCGGTGACGCCGCAGGTGGTGCACGAAGGCACCATCGTTCTCATGGATGGCGGATGCGCGGTCGAGGGATACCAGTCGGACATCACGCGGACGTATGTGCTGGGCAAGGCCTCCGACAAGATGAAGAGCGTGTTCGAGATCGTGCACCGCGCCCAGTCGGCGGCGCTGGCGGCGGCGCGTCCGGGAGCCGAGTGTGGCTCGGTGGACGCCGCGGCTCGGAAAGTGGTTACAGACGGAGGGTATGGTCCTGACTACAAGTACTTCACCCACCGACTGGGGCATGGCCTAGGGATGGATGGGCACGAGTGGCCTTACCTTGTCCGGGGCAATCCAAGCAGGCTGCAGGCCAACATGACCACCAGCAACGAACCGGGAATCTATATTCGCGGCGAATTTGGTGTGCGGATTGAAGACGACATGCACATCACGGAGAACGGCGCGGAGCTGTTCACGCCACAGAGTCTGTCTCTGGAAGAGCCGTTCGGGAAGGAGTGACCTGTGGCTCTTTTTGACTTTCTGAGGCGCAGCCCTAGAAAGAAACGCTGTGCTCGCTGTGAACGCGGCGCGGCGCACGGATATTCTAACGCCGCAGAATCGGACTCGCAGGATATTGCCCCTTTGTGTCTACCTTGTCTGGTCGA
>JADGNP010000132.1 GCA_017883425.1 Candidatus Sulfotelmatobacter sp.
GATGCGGGCTGGGGATCGGTGACGCCCTTGCCCAGATACGAATTGCGGCGCCGGACGCGGTGCGTTTGCTCGGCGGTGTTGATCAGCAGGAAAAAGAGCGTGAATGCGCGCGCCGCCATCGCACATTGCGCCACGCTGAATCCGTCGATCAGCTTGAGCAGCTCGTCGAGGGTGGGCGCGTCTGGCGCACCGTGCCGCCGGGCCCGCGTCGCGACGCGCAGTTGCTCGACGATCGTGAACGCCTCGTCACCCTCGAGCCGCCTGATGACCCGCCCGAGCGCGCCGGCAAGCCACCGAACATCGTCGTGGAGTGGGAGGTCTTCTTTTCGGGGAGGAGCCGGCGTGGGCACGGCGTGAATGATACCCCATAGCGTCGCTCCGGCAACTGCAAAGAGTTGCAGTTTGCGTGGATACCCACCCCTTCGTGAATCGTCCTATAAGAGAATCAGCCCCCTCGCTAGTTTCGCCCCAAGGCCACGATGAAAATTCCCCATAGCACACCGATTCTCGTTTCCTTCGGCCTGGCGTCGACCGCGCTCGTCATGTGCGCCCTGCTTCTGCTGGAGTGGAACGATGGAACCGCCGCCGTCGAATCCTTCGAATGGGTGAGTCACACCCTGGAAAACCAACGGGAGCTTGCCACAGTCGAAGCGCGGATGAGCGAGGCGGAGTCCGGGCAGAGGGGATACCTCCTCACTGGCCAGCCTGGCTTCCTGGCCCCATACACAGTGGCAACAAGCGAGGTCCGTACCCGCCTCCTGAACCTGCGGCGTCTGCTGGCGGACGATCCCGCGCAGCTGCGACGCCTGCTGATGGTCGAGTCGCTTTCGCGCGCCAAGCTGGCCGAGCTCGACTCGAGGATCAGTCTGGAGCGTGCGGGCAAGCATGACCTGGCGGTGAGCATCGTACGTACGAATCACAGCGACAGCTTGATGACCTCGATCCGTTCCGGTCTCCAGGCGATGACGGCCGAAGAGGCGAGTCTGCTGCGGGACCGGCAGCAGGCGCTCGTAGAAGAGCTGCATCGCGGAGGCCTGGTCTCTCTGGGCCTTGCCACGGCGCTCGCCGTGATGCTGATCGCGCTCCTCGTCATTGCGCGCGGGGCAGAACATTACCGGAATCTCGTGACGCTGTGCGCGTGGACGAGATCGGTCGAATACGAAGGCGAGTGGATAAGCTTCGAGGAATATCTGCGCCGGAAGTTCGACATCTCGACGACCCACGCAATCTCGCCGGACGCTCTGTCGCAGCTCGAAATCGGGCTCGGCGACCCGAAAAAAAGTTGACCAACCGCCGGGACTCAGCTCACTTCAGTCGGCGCGCCAACCCAGCCAGATAGTCCGCCGCCTGCGCGATAGGGTTGGCTCCGGTGAGCGCCGCCCGGTCCAGCGCCGGAATCCTCGGCTCGCTGTTGACGTTGCGAATCCCGAGCCGCTTGCGAAGCTCGTCACGAAACGCGCGCGCGGGCCGATAGAATCTCTCCCTGTATGCCCGCCACGTACGGAGGTTGTGCTGCATCAGCTCGGCGCTCTGCTGGTCCAGCACTTCGTCGCGCTCAGCTTCAGTGGCGACATTGACCGGCCTGGCGCCGGCGAGGGTGTCGACGAACTCGCGATCGCTGACAGCCTCGAATGATTTCATCTCTTTCGCGAGCTGAAGCACCTCTTCGCGCAGCTCCGCGGGCGGCAGCTCCTTCAACTGTTTGACGAGAGGATCGGTCGACGGTGGTTTAGTCGCGCCCTTCGCGGCCGTCGGTGATTCGAAGCCGGTGAAGCTCGGGCCACTGTAAAGGAACCAGAGAAACTCCGCGGTCGTCGTCACCACGTAGCAGACGACGCCAACGATGACGAAGCGCAGAACCGGCGGGGACGACCTGAATATCCCGTGTCCGTGCCAGAGGATATTGAATGCGGAGATCGTCACGCAGCCGGCAATCTTCGCGGGGTGGAGGAGTTGGGTCTGCTTCCACGCGCGGGGGACCGAGCGGCGCCACTTCCGGGCCTGGATGGAGATCTTCACTCTCAAGAGACTGTTCCCGTGCGACCGCAGTCACGCCTTTTTGAAGATTTCTGTTGAAAAAAAAGATCATTAGTTACCTGCTCCCGATCAGAGTGACTTCGCCATGATGTGGTCGTCGCCGACCTGATCCCCGAAGTAGAAGGGAGCAGAGCCGACCACCAAGAATCCCATCCGCGCGTAGAACCCGACGGCCCAGGGCGCTTCCTTCCAGACCTGGAGCCAGATCACGTCTGCCCCGCGATTCTTCCCATCGTCGAAGCACTTGTCCATGAGCGCCGCGCCGACGCCACGCCCTTGGGTTACGACGTCGACATAAAAGCGGACGATCTCGAGCGCGCGGTCTCCGTCAACGCCTGCGGGAGGGTCGGCACTCGAGCGCAGATACGCGTACGCGATCGCGCTTCCCTTGGGATCTTCCACTATCAGCATGGTGACGCCGTCGTCCGCAATCGCTTCACGAGTCCCTTCGACCGAAAAGGATCGCGCCAGATAGCGACTCAGCTCCGGCTCGGGATGCGTGGGACCGTACGTCTCCGTGAACAGCCGCGCGGCAAGCGATGCCATCGTCGCGGCATCATCGACCGTGCAGCGGCGGATGGAGAATGAGTGCACCACGCCAATACTATATGAGTAGGACAAAGGTCGAGGCAGTGAATAGGACAAAGGTCGAGGCACCGGTCCCGTCGGCCCACAGCAAATCTGGAAGTCCGCCAGCCGGTCGACCCCTACCGAAACCTTAACTTGACAACTCCAACCCCGGGAATTAATACAGGGTGTCTTTCGAGTGCTCAGCAGTTGGGTGGCTCGGAATAGGCGGCGTGTAGTTGGGACTTACCTAGCCCGTCCCCGGGAGATCGTACGCATTTGCTTCGTTCCTTGGCCCTTCTGCTATGTGGCCCGCTGTTGTCCGCCACGCCGACCGACGTTACCGGTCAGCGCGAGACATCGACGCATCCCGCCAGTCCCGAACAGGTCTACCTGATCATCCGCAGTGACGATGCTGGGATGAGTCACAGCGTGAACATGGCTCTCGAAAAACTCATCGAGACCGGCCTTCCCGTTTCCGTGTCGGTGATGTTCCCGACTCCCTGGTACCAGGAGACGGTGGAGATGCTGAAGCGACACCCCAACGTCGCTGTCGGTATTCACCTGACGCTCAATTCCGAGTGGAAGAATTATCGTTGGGGTCCGGTGCTGGGCCGCACAGCCGTTCCGTCGCTCGTTGACGCGAACGGCTATTTTTTCCCCTCCGCCGAAGCCCTGCACCAGAATCACCCCGATCTGAAGGAAGTCGAGAAGGAACTGCGGGCGCAGATCGAGCGGGCGCGCGGGTCGGGACTCAAGATCGACTACGTGGACTACCACATGGGAACGGTGGTTCGCTACCCCGAGTTCCGTGAGATCGCGGAGCGGCTAGCCAAGGAATACGGCTTGGGCATGTCGCAGTACTTCGGGGACTTGAGACATGATTCCCAATACGAAGCGGCGCCGCGGGACAAGACCGACAGCCTCGTAGCGATGATCGATCGCCTCAAGCCGCGCTTCAATCTCGTGATTACCCACGTCGGGATAGACGATGCGGAGCTGGGCGCGCTGGTGGACATGAATACTTCCGGCCCCCTCTCCGACATGAGCAAAAATCGTCAGGGAGAGCTGGATGCGCTCATGTCGCCGCGATTCAGGGACGCGCTAAAGGCCCGCAACATCCAGCTCCTGACCTATCGACAGCTGATCGTCATGCAAGGCTTGAACTCTATGCGAAGACCGGAAGGGTGAAGGACGTAGGACGTACGTGCGTTACGTGGAGGAGTCGTCTCATGCAGTTACCTGGAGGATTGCTCATGGAGAGAGTATTGGTAGGGAAGCATTCATCCCCGCAAAGCCGCTCACATCGGCTTCGCGCGGTGGGGATGAGTCTGCTGTTCGCGCTGGCACTGGCTGGGACTGCATTCGCGCAGACTCCGACCATCACCGGAACCGTGACGACGACCGGAGGCGCCCCGCTTTCGGGGGTGACGGTGCGCGTGCAAGGGACCGATGTCCGCGCGAGCACGGACGCGAGCGGAAAATACCGCATCAGTGCTCCAGCGGATGCCATTCTGACTTTTTCCTTTGTCGGCCAGCACCCCGTTCAGACGACGGTCGCCGGGCGTAACATCGTCGATGTCACGATGGCGCGAGTAACGTATCTCGAAGAAGTGGTGGTTACCGCTTACACAGAACAGCGGCGAGCGGATATCACCGGCGCCGTCGCCAGCGTCAACATCGAGTCCGCCACCAAGCAGACGCAAGCTAGCGTGGTCAAGGCACTGGATGCCGCCGTCCCGGGCGTGACGGTCCAGTCGAGCGGTTCGCCAGGTTCGCGGAGCACGATCCGAATCCGCGGCGTCAGCTCGTTTCAAAACAACGATCCTCTTTACATTGTCGACGGCACACCGGTCCAGGACTCTTATGTCAATTTCCTGAACCCCGAGGATATCCAGTCGATACAGGTTCTGAAGGATGCGTCGGCCGCATCGATCTACGGATCCCGGGCCAGCAACGGCGTGGTCGTGATCGAGACGTTCAAGAATGGACCAATAGGAGCGCCGAAGGCCACGCTGCGCGCGAGGACCGGCGTTGCAACGCCGGTGAACGGCTACGACAACATTCTCCTCACGAACTCGCTGGACTACTTCGCCGTTCAACGGCAGAGATACCTCAACGCCGGCCAACCGGTTCCTACGACGGTTTACGGTGATCCCGCCAACCCGACGGTTCCCACCTACACCTATGCTGGGGACCCGTCCGCGATAACGAGCAAGGATGCCTACGGCCGCATAGTCACGGTAGATCCGTCCAAGTATTCGTACCCTAGCGGCTTGATCGAATTCGGGAGCCCGGGCACCAATTGGTGGAAACAGGTCTTCGGCTCAGCGCCGATTTCGGATTACAACCTCGACGTCAGGGGCGGAGGCGACGCCAATGCGTACGCCGTTTCGTTCAACCTCTTCGATCAGCAGGGCACGGCGAAGTACAACGACTACCGCCGCGGCAGTGTTCGCGTGAACACGTCCTTCAACCGCTCCAAGCTGAACTTCGGTGAGAACGTAGCGCTCACCGTCGACAGGCATTATGGCGGAGTTCCGGACGACCCGAGCACCGGCGCGGAAAATGGAATCCTCGGCAAGGACATCTTGCTCGATCCGATCGTCTCCGTGTACGACGTCGCCGGCAATTTCGGCGGCGCGAGAGGTGTGCCGGCGATCAACAGCAGCAACCCGCTCAAGAACGCGTTCGATGCCAAGGACAACGTTACCCGAGACAACCAGGTCTTTGGAAACGTTTTCGGCGGTATCGACTTCACCCCTGCGTTGTCGTTCAAGAGCAGGTTGGGGTTCGATCTCCGGCAGAACAGCTTCGCCGGGTTTTTCAACATCACGCCGCAGAACAATGAAGCGAACTTTTCCAACTCGATCTCTGAGTTCAACTTCAATTCCACGGATTGGACGTGGAGCAATACGGCGAGGTACGTAAAGACGATATCGAAGAGCAGTATCGATATTCTGGTTGGCCAGGAAGCGAATGCGGGCAACAACCGCTTCCTTCAGGGATCCATCAACAACCTGCTGAATACCGATATTGCATCGCGTTTCGTGCAGGACGCGCTCGCTGATCCGAAGACCAAGAATGTCTTCAGCAGCGGTGGACAGAACGCATTGCTGTCCTTCTTCGGGAAGGCCGGCTTCAACTACTCGGACAAATACGTTGCGAGCCTCACGCTGAGAAAAGACGGCTCATCCAACCTCGGTCCTACTCACCGTTGGGGAACGTTCCCGGCGGTCGGCCTCGGGTGGCGTCTCACCAACGAGCCCTTCCTTGCCAATAATCGAATTTTCTCGGATGTCATGCTCCGGTACGGATGGGGCATCACCGGAAACCAGAACATCCCATCAGGAAGAATCGTCTCGCAGTTTGGCGGTGACCGCGGCGATACGTTCTATGACATTACGGGCTCCAACACGACCATTCAGCCTGGCTTCCGTCAGGCGTCGCTCGGTAACCCCGACCTGAAATGGGAATCGAATAAATCCACCAACGTCGGCACCGATATGTCCCTCTTCGAGGGCGCACTCAACGTCGTGCTCGATGTCTACAACCGCGTAACCGATAACCTGCTCTTTGACCCGAGAACACCGGCAACGGCAGGCATCGCGGCACCGCCGATTGTGAACATCGGCAAGATGCAGAACAAAGGGTTTGACTTCTCCGTTGGTCACCAGGGTTCGTGGTGGAACGCCTCCTTCAACGGCAGCCACTACAGCAACAAGATCCTCAACATCGACGGCGTCCAGACCTCCTTCCCCGGCCCCGGCGGCACCCGCATCGACAATCAGACGATCAACATGGTCGGCCAGCCGATTGGCTCATTCTATGGCTACATCGCGGACGGATTCTTTAGCTCTGCGGCGGATGTGACAGCCCATGCGACTCAGGCCGGAGCTGCGCCAGGTCGCATGAAGTTCCGCGACATCAGCGGTCCGAACGGCACGCCGGACGGCATCATCGATAGCTTCGACAAGACGATTATCGGGAGCCCACACCCGAAGTTCACGGCGGGCATTGATCTGGGAGCGCATCGCGGAAACTGGGATGCCAGTGCCACGATCTTCGGCACTTACGGCAACAAGATCTTCGAGAACCAGATGGACTTCTATGTCTTTCAGGACTTCTCTTCCAACGTACGGAAGGACCTCCTCGCGAATTCATGGACGCCGACGAATCTCAATGCCAAGTATCCGCGGCTCGATATCACGGATGGCGTTAGTGGCGTAACCAGCAGCTACTACGTGAAGGACGGAGCGTACACCAGGCTGCGCAACATGCAGGTTGGCTACACGCTACCAGGCACTGCTCGCTATCTGCCGGGCGCAAGGGTCTACCTGCAGGGTGAGAACCTGTTCACAAAGACCAACTACGATGGTCTGGATCCGTCTCTTCCCGCGGCCAACGCCACGGGAGCGGCAGGCGATACTCGGGACCAGTTCATGGGCGTCGATCAAGGTGCCTACCCGAGCAACAGAATATTCAGCATCGGCATCTCAACCTCGTTCTAACGAATCCGCCTCTCAAGGGATAAACCGAAAATGACAACTGTATTTAAGAAGCCCCTGCTCCGCGGAACGGCAGCGATAATCCTCGCGACAGCCCTGGCCTATGGCTGCAAGGATTTTCTGTCGGCCGCGTCCGAGCCACAGGGGACGTTGAATCAAACGACGCTCGCGAATCGCGCGGGCGTCGAAGGGTCGCTGATCGCGGCGTACCGCGCGCTGGACTGCACGAACGCCACGAGCGGCAACTGGGGATGTGCCGCCAGCAACTGGGTATTCGGCAGCGTTGCCGCCGATGATTCCTACAAGGGGTCCGATATCACTGACCAAAGTCAAATCAACGATATCGAGGCCTACCATTGGAGCGGTCCCGGGGCAGCGGCCTACCTGAACGTCAAGTGGCAGCAGGTCTATGAAGGCGTGGTACGATCGAATTCCACCCTCCGGCTGCTCAAGCAGGTCAAGGGCTCCAGCCCAACCGAATTCTCCGTTGCCGACGCCAATAGCATCGAAGGGGAAGCGATTTTTCTCCGCGCGCATTACCACTTCGAGGCCTACCGGATGTGGGGCAACATCCCGTACTACCGTGAGGATGACACGAACTTCAAAAAACCGAACGAAGACACCACCGCTGTAATCGCGGATCTCATCAAGGATCTCGACTCGGCGATCAAGCTGCTTCCTTCCACGCCCCGCAACGGCGAGAAAGGTCGCGCGAGCAGCTGGACGGCGAAGGCTTACTTGGGACGCGTCCAGGCCTACGACCACCAATACGCTGCCGCAAAGGCGACATTCGAAGGCGTTGTTGCCGGCGGGCCTTACTCGCTGGAAACGAGCTTTGACAAGGTCTGGAGCGCATTCCAGTCGAACACCAACGGTCCTGAAACGATTTGGGCGTTCCAGGCTTCCGCGAACGACGGCGAGCCGGGTGCCGCGAATGCCAACTATGGCGAGCGGCTGAACTTCCCGTATGCGCCGAGCCAGTTCCAGTGTTGCGGTTTTAATCCGCCTACGCAGAACCTGGTGAACTTCTTCCGGGTAGACGCTGCGGGACTGCCGCTGGCATTGTCTGCGCCGACCACCTGGAACTCTTCGAGCAATGACCTTGTTGCAGGAGACCCTGCGCCGGTCGACCCGCGGCTGGACTGGACAGTCGCTCGTAAATTCGTGCCATACAAGGATTGGGGACTCTACGACACCACGTTCGTAAGAGACCCGGGCAACGGCGGTCCGTACAGCCCGAAGAAGACCATTTACGAAAATGCCTCCGGAGCCGAAGCGACCGTCGGCTGGCAGCCGCAGCAACAGAGCTCCATGAACATCCACCTTTTCCGCTACGCCGACCTGCTGCTGTTGCTGGCGGAAGCGGATGTTGAGACTGGCAACCTTGCCCCGGCGATGGCACTTGTAAATCAGGTGAGAGCGCGTGCGGCCGTTAACGTCCAAGGTTGCGGGCAGGGTTGGGATGCTAAAACTGTGGCGGGGTTGATAGCCAAGTACCCGCAGTGCGCGACGGATCATCGCCTGGCGGTACCCATGGGCGACGCCTCGGTTACCTGGGCTGTTTACAGCATCAGTCCATATGCCTCGTTCCCGAGTGTCCAATATGCGCGTGACGCGGTTCAGGCCGAGCGCAGACTCGAGTTGGCGATGGAAGGCCAGCGGATGTTTGACCTCAGACGTAACGGAAACTGGATCCCGGTCCTCAACTGCTTCCTCGATGGGGGTGCTGGTTGCAGTACCGGAAGCGAGAAGGCGAGAAGGTCGTTCCTCACTGCGGCCGAGCCCCTGGCTGCCAAGCACCGTTGGTATGCCATTCCATTCCAACAGATTGAGTTGAGCAATAATGCTGGAACGTCCTCCCTCAAACAGAATCCTGGGTGGTAAGAATAAGGCTGAGCGATCGGTTAGCCGATCGCTCAGCCATGGAGCTGCACTTTCGACTGCGTTATAGAACTATGGAATCACGATATTCTATTGCCAACGTAAACATGGCAAAGGGGAGATTTCCTAAATGAAAAAGATTTTGGCGGTGTCTGCAATCATTGCTCTTGTTGCTTGCGGCAGTGATAACGGGCCGACCGCGACGAGGCCTCATTTCGCAAGCAATATCACTGCGGCTGCGTGCGCCGGTGGAAAGTACCAGACTACGGCAACGTGGGACGTTACCGGCGACTGGAAGGCGATTTTCGTCGGCATCCACGCCGGCAAGGACAGCAGCCTCCATGTAACGGGTGCTGCCGCTGCAACCAGTACATGTTTTTTCCCCGCGGGGGATCGTGTATACGCGGTCCTGTTTCCCATCACGGTGCCGGCTGACGCGGACTTGACTCAAACGATAGCCATACCTGGAGTCTTTGTTGCACCGTAGCGGCTCTTACACTAACAGAAAAAGCACCGGTACTTCGTACCGGTGCTTTTTTTTGCGCCGCGTCGTCGCGGGTGCGGGCTTCTTCCGTACGGCATCTTCTACCGCTGGCGCATCGTGAACGTCTGCAGCGAATCCCCGCTATTGGCGACGATCACGGCCTTGCCGCTCGGCGTGTTGATGAGCGTCAGACCCGAGACATTGAGGGGAGCCAGAAAGCCGCTTTGCGACGGGGGCACAGGCGTGAAATGGCCTTTGCCATCCCCTCTCAGCCACAGCCCGTTGCCTGCGTCGGCTCGCGGCGTATTTGGTTCAGCGTCGTAGAGGTTTCCCGCCACGATCAGATCGAGGTGTCCGTCGCCGTCCACGTCAGTGGCGATGATCCCCTTGATCGGTGCGATTTGCGCCAGATTGGGTAACGCCGCCGAGCTGAAGGCGCCTCCTCCGTCGTTGTGCAGGTAGACGCTGGCAAAAGTA
The DNA here is from genome assembly GCA_017883425.1 of Candidatus Sulfotelmatobacter sp. Classification (GTDB taxonomy): domain Bacteria; phylum Acidobacteriota; class Terriglobia; order Terriglobales; family Acidobacteriaceae; genus Sulfotelmatobacter. The sequence continues at coordinate 9,955 of JADGNP010000132.1, forward strand.
TCCGTCTGGTAATGGAGCGCCTGCTGCAACTGACTGGGACTGAACAGCTGAGGGACAGACGCTTCGGCGAACGATCCATAGGTCGGGAATCGCACGGCGAGCGTATAGATCACCTGGCCCAGTGGGACCATACCGGCGAACGGGTATTCGGTCCCGTCAATCTCCTGGGTGAGAACGATATCCGTGGTCCGGTTTCCAGTGAAATCTTCGGCGTAGACCCCGAACCTGCTCTCCTTCGACGTCGTGTACGTGTAATTCAGCCCGAGATTGCCGGCTATCAGGTCGGGACGACCGTCCTTGTCGAAGTCTCCAACCGCGAGGCTGTACCACCAGCCGCGCAAAGGTGGTAGGCCCGTGGACTGCGTTACGTTGCGCAATCGCTTTCCATCGTTCCGGTAGAACTGGATGGGCATCCATTCACCCACGGTGACCAGATCCAGGCGCCCGTCGCCGTCAAAATCGATCCAGACCGCATCGGTGATCATGCCTCCGGGATGAGCCAGCTCCGGCGCGACTTCTTCGGTGACGTCGGTGAAGTGGCCCCCGTCGTTACGCAGGAGATAGCTCCTGGTGGGATACGGATAGTTTCTCGGTGACAGGCGGCCACCCACGAACAGATCCAGCCGCCCATGACCTGTAAAATCCCCGGCCCGGACGGTGGCCGTGCTGGTCAGCATGGTCGGCAGCGCTCGAGTATCACGCACGAACCTGCCACCACCTTTGTTGATGTAGAGGCGATCCTGCAGCAACGCGGAGCCCGGCACGAGCTGATACCCGCCGCTCGCCACATACAGGTCCGGCAGTCCGTCCCCGTTGGCATCGAAGAAGAGGGCTCCCCAATCCTCGTACGCCTTGTCGGCCTCCCAAGGTTGCCCCTTGGTGGATTCGACGAAACTGCCGTCCTTGCGCTGAATGAACAGCCTGCCCGGGACACCGGCACCACCGCCGATGAAGACGTCATCGAGGCCGTCGCCGTTGACGTCGCCTACAGCAATTGGAGGGCCCTGTCTGGAAATTATGTAGGGCAACAGGGGTTGTACGTTGTAATCCACCAGCGTCGATGCCTGATGCTTGTACATCAGTCCACGCCGGGCATCCATCGGTTGGAACAGGTGATCTCGAGTCGGAGGAGGAGGCTCGGCTCGGCTCTTCTCTGTCGCGTCGGCCTGTTTCACGACCAGGAGCCGATCGACGTTGAGACCAGTCAGCAATTGATACCGCCCATCGGGCCAGATCACTTCAAGGCTGTCAACGCGCTTCACGCTACCGAGCCCGAAATGCTCTCGGTCGTCCATGGTGGACATGTACCCCCTGTACGGGGAGTGATAGAGGTACTGCTTCTGTCCCCCGGCGGTGAGGATCAGTTTCGATCCGATCCCGCGTCTATTGGGAGAGTCCCCCTGAAGCTCAATCCGCAGATAGTGATGGGCGTCGTCTCTAGGTTGGACATTCTCATAGATGGAGGCAGGCGCGTCGATGTTGTTCACCACGAGGTCGAGCCTACCGTCGTTATCCAGGTCGGCGTACGCCGCGCCGTACGAGAAGCTCGGGCGATCCATCCCCCATTC
>JADGNP010000598.1 GCA_017883425.1 Candidatus Sulfotelmatobacter sp.
GCGGCGGGAAGCGAGGGATCGGTGGACATGCCCGGTGAAGCGGTCGTCGGTGATCCGGTCGATCCCGGGGCGCCTGACGGGCCGGCGGGCCCTGAGACAGGAACCGTAACCACCGCCGCAGGATTCACGACAGTTGGTTTGTCGCACGCGCTCAAAGCCAGCGCCATCAATATCGCTGAAAACACCATCGAATACTTCATGAGAATTCCTTTTAGTCGTTTAATGAAAACCACTCAAAGACGACAACCTCCTAACTATCAATCCGCTCGCGCAGTTCCCTACCGGCCTTGAAGTGCGGAACGAATTGCTCCGGCACATGCACCTTTCGCCCGTTCTTCGGATTCCTGCCTGTACGCGCGGTGCGGCATCTGATGCCAAAACTGTCGAAGCCGCGGAGTGGCGGGCAGCGCATCCAGCGGGTTCTTTATCCGTTTCGGGCGCGCGCGTTCAGGCGAAAGCGCACGCGCCGCAACCCTTCAGCCGCCGTGGTTCTTCGACACAAAACCCCAGTTCACCAGATTCCAGAACGATTCCACGTACTTGGGACGTGCGTTGCGATAGTCGATGTAATAGGCGTGCTCCCACACATCGCAGGTCATGAGCGGCTTGTCCGCGCCGGTCAACGGTGTGGCCGCGTTGCTGGTATTGGCGATGTCGATCGTGCCGTCGGCTTTTTTCACCAGCCAGGTCCAGCCCGAGCCGAAATTGCCCACGGCCGATTTGGAGAAGGCTTCCTTGAATGCTGCGAACGACCCCCATTTCTTGTCGATCGCTGCGCCGAGTGCGCCAGTCGGCGCGCCGCCTCCCTTGGGCGACAGGCAGTTCCAGTAAAACGTGTGGTTCCACACCTGGGCGGCGTTGTTGAATATGCCGCCCGAAGCTTTCCTGGCTATGTCCTCGAGACTCGCGTTTTCGAACTCCGTGCCCTTGATGAGATTGTTCAGATTGGTGACGTAGGCCTGATGATGCTTGCCGTAGTGGAATTCGAGCGTTTCCTTGGAGATGTGCGGCTGCAATGCGTCCATCGCAAAAGGCAGAGGCGGCAATTTATGTTCCATTCTTAATACTCCTTGTTTGTTTGTCGCGGATACGGCCACCTGCTTCCGCAAATCACTGCGACCCAGCGTCGCCATCAGGCGCGACGACCGGGATGGCCCGCGGTGCCCTGATCTCTACCCGTACTCAAGCAACTCCATGCATTTGCTCTGACGACTGCGCCGGTCGCAATTCGGTCACGATGTCTGCACGCCTTGGTCCGAAGGACTGCGCAAAAATGAAGGTCCCCGAGGATACTTATTATTCTGGCAGGCTGCCTTCTACGCCTGCGCTCGCTCCGGCATTCTCAGATCTACGACGACACATAAATCCTCGCCGAACCGGCCCGCGCCGAGCTTCGTCATCAGGTTCTGCTCATGTTCCGACGAGTCCAATCGCAGAAGGCAAACCGCTTGGCGTTTGCCGGCTTCGATCATGGTTAGTATATCCAGCCGGGACACGGATCCGAATTCGGAGCAAAGGGTACGAAGCGCCGATTGCAGGCTTCCGACGTCGCCGCACTGTGTTAGGTCTCTCAACGCGCTGTTCATGACTCTTTCGCCTCCAGTTCCGTCAGTGCGCCGTACGCGGGCTCAAGCTACCACCCCAAGCAGCCTTACAACTATTGGGTCAGGCGCGCGACTCAGGTTCGTCCCGCCCAGATCCCGCCGAAGCACGCGGGCAGTTACATGGATTCTCGTTCTGTGGCAGCAATCTGTCCGTGCGATGCCGTACACAAGAAAGAGGATTACTAATATCAAGCCGATACTACCGAACCACCTCCGGCAGCGACGTCTGCGCGAGGAGAATCACGGTCTGATGAGGGAAATCGATCGAGCCCGGCCCTTCAATCCTCGAGGCGGACGCATACCATTCCGGACAGCGCTTCAAAGCATCAGCCAGCGTGCTTCTTCACCCACGCGACATAATGGTTCATCCAATCCTGCAGGAATTTCTTGCTGTCTGCACCGATGTTGCCGGCCTGGTCGAACAATCCTTCCTTTGCCTGGATGAATGCTTCGGGCTGGCCTAGCGTCGGCACGTCGAGGTACGCGAGAACATTGCGTAAATGCTGTTGCGCCATGGCCGTGCCGATGGCGCCAACCGACACTCCCAGCACCCCGGCGGGCTTGTCCGCCCAAGCGCTCTGGCCATAAGGGCGCGAGGCTTGGTCGATCGCGTTCTTGAGCACGCCAGGGATCGAACGGTTGTATTCGGCCGTAACGAACAGAAGGCCTTGGGCAGCCGCGATTTCGGCTTTCAGCCGTTTGACGGACCCGGCCTGGTTCGCGTCGTCGTCCTGGTTGTAGAGCGGCAAGTCGCCGATTTGCACCTGCTTGAACGAGAACTCCGGCGGCGCCAATTTCACAATGGCGTTAGCCAGCTTGCGGTTGAACGAATCGCGACGAAGGCTGCCGACAACAACGGCAATTTGGTATTGGCTCATGAAAGTCTCCTATTTTGGTCGCGGACGCGACAGAATTGGCTGCACCGCCTGGAGCCGGCCGGCTCGCAACTCGATCACGGCCTTGGCCACCGCGCGCGCCACATTGCGCGCTTCTTCTTGCACGGGTTCATCCCGATCCAGCGCGTCGTGACTGGTCGCATACGGCTCGTAATAACCGATGTAGCGGTCCAATCGCGCCTGCGCGCCTGCGTCTATGAAACCCATCCAGTCGAGCCAGTCCGACAGGGCGCGGCGCGAGCCTTCGACACCGGCCACATCACCGTGAACGATAACGCCGTAGGCGCGCCCCGCCAGGTGTTGGGGATAATTCCATCCAGCCATCTCCAGCTCTTTCGCCTTGCCGGCTTTCTTGCCCGAGGTCGAGGTGGGATCGGGGTTGCCCCCGTCGGCGCACACCAGGCGGTCGATCATCAGCTTCAACGGGCTGGGGCTCTGGTACCAATACACCGGCGAGACGATGATCACCGCATGCGCGGCGGTCCAGCGCTCGTAGATCTCGGCCATCCAGTCGTTGGTCTGGTTGAGCGCGTGATTGGGGTAGCAACTGCAGGGCCAGTGGCACAGCGGCATCGCTGTCGACACGCAGCCTTTGCAGGGATGGATTTTGCGGCCGTATTCGGAGGTGAGCAAACTCAGGTCAAGCACATCAACTTGGATGTGGGCCTGCTCCAGCGTCTCGCGAGCGAGCCCCACCAGCCGAAAGGTCTTGGACATTTCGCCCGGGCATGTGCCATCGTTGCGTGCAGAACCGCAGATCAGCAACACCCGCGACGGAGTCAACGGGTCGGCCCAGCGCAGTTGCGCCTCGTCGCTACGCTGCTTCGTGGCAATCCACTCGACCGACAAATCGTAGTCCGGATCGGCATACCCCGGGCCCGCCTTCTGTGTAAAAGGGGCCTTGCGGCCCTCACTGT
>JADGNP010000599.1 GCA_017883425.1 Candidatus Sulfotelmatobacter sp.
TCTGATTTGCAGTGCTGTTACCAGCCGCGCCGGAGGCCCGGCTTTCATCGCGGGCTCCGGCTACGCTCCTGGAGTCGAAGGCCAAGCCCTGGTCTGGGCAAATGGCTCTGTGCAGTACTTCACCGACCAAGGAGACTTGAGCCCGATTCTCCCCGACACGCAGGCTGATTCTTTTGTTGCCAGCGCCTTCAGCGCCTGGACCAGCATTTCAGGTGTTGCTCTGACCGCATCGCAGGGCGGACATCTTGCTGAAGACGTGAACGGCAGCAATATCGCAACCGACGGCTACGGTACGATCACCGCGCCTGCGGACATTACATCCTCAGCCACGGGCACTCCCATCGGAATTGTTTACGACTACGACGGAACGGTGACCGATGCGCTGCTGGGCCAAGGCGCCGGAGGCTTGGAGGAGTGCTTCACCAACGCCGTCTACGGCGGACCCGACAACTTCTCCACGGGCGGGAACATCGTGCACGCGTTCGTGGTGATCAACGGAGTCTGCGCGGCCACCAGCGCGCAACTGCCTGACGTTCAATACCGGTTGGTGCGCGTCCTGGGTCGCATTTTTGGCTTGGGATGGTCGCAGGCCAACCTGAATGTGTTGACGCATAAACCTGCTCCAACCAGCGCCGATTTTGCGGGATTTCCGGTGATGCACTTTACCGATCCGATTAACTGCGTGCCCATCAGCGCCTGCTATCCGAACCCGGCCGTCCCCAAGATGGATGACATCAACGCGCTCGCGCGGCTTTATCCAGGCAACGTGAACCCGCAACCGGCGGGCAGAATTTACGGCAGCGTGTACTTCACCGATGTATCCGGGAATGCGGTGCAGCCGATGCAGGGAGTCAACGTGGTAGCCCGATTGATTGTCTCGGGCCAGCCCTCGCGGCAGTATGTTGTGACTTCCGTTTCTGGATTCTTGTTTTGCGGCAACGCAGGCAACATCATCGATGGCTACGTAGACGCAAATGGCCTTCGCTATGACCGGTGGGGCTCCAATGATCCCTCGCTCGAAGGGTTCTTCGATCTGGGTCAACTGACGATTCCGACCGGGCAAACCATCGCCCAGTACCAGTTAAGCGTGGAAGCGCTGGACGCGAACTGGTCCTTGGGCGTCGAGCCGTATTCCCCCACACAGGTGGCGCCCTCGGGCTCCTTCGCTCCGGTTGTCGTCACGGTGCAGAATGGGTCGAATGCGGAGCGGGACATCCTGATGTTGCAGGATGAAATCGCGCAAGCGCATCCCGGCAGCGGGTCGACTTACGCGAATCCGGCAGCGCTTCCGCCGGGCGGTGGATGGGGGTCGTGGATCTCCGGCTACGGCAGCGCCGATTGGTTCGAGTTCACAGCAGAGGCGAACCGGACGGCCTCGGTCTCGGTGACCGCCCTCGACGAAGCGGGCCAGCCGACCGAAACCAAACTGTTGCCCGTAATTGGGATTTGGCAATTGAGCGACCAGAGCGGCAATCCCGCGCCTGCGTCCACGCCCACGGCCTTCAACTCGACGACTTGGGGAATGAGCCGCCTGGATGCGCAGTTCAGCGCGACAGATACTTTCCGAGTGGGGGTGGCCGACTTCCGTGGCGACGGTCGTCCAGATTACTTCTACAGAGCCAGCCTCCTTTACTCGGATACGGTGACGCCGGCGCGCCTCAGTCTTGCTGGCGGCGTCACGATTCTCAAGGGCGTCGGATTTACTCCGGGACTGCAGGTGGGCGTGGCTGGCAACAACGGCAACACTCTTTCTGCATCGGCTCGCCAGATCGAGGTGGCTGTGCCTCCCGGATCGCAGGACGGAATTGCTACGATCCAGGTCACGGATCCGGTAAGCGGTGCTTTTTCTCAAATGATTGGTGTGCTGACCTATGGCGCTCTAGCCACGGATCGTTTGCGGCTGCTGCAAGGTGCGGAGCCGGCAACTCCAGTTGGGTCTGCCGCTGCCAATGCCATCCGCGTGCGCGCGGTTGCCGCCGATGGAATTACGCCGGTGAGCGGGGCGACGATTGCATGGAGCGCGACCAACGGCTTGCAGTTCTCGGCGTGCAGCGGAGCTTCTTCCTGTTCGGTGCTGAGCGATGAAGCGGGACAAACTTCCAGCTGGGTGACTCCCACCGCGACCGGGCAGAGCGCGATCATGATCGCGCTGGCGCCAGCGTCGTACTCGCCGCCGCAGTCGCAACAGGCCACGGTGGTTGGAACCTCGTCCGCGCTCGACTTGGTTGCGGTGGCGCCGACGCGCTGGGTTGGGCAAGGCGCGACGATCGCCGTTCCGCTCACGGTCGAAGCGCTCGACCTGGGCGTGCCCAAGCCGAATGTCGCGGTCAATTTTGCAATCACGAAGGGCACGGCTTCGCTTTCCGCGGGCACTGGAACCACCAACGGCTCTGGATTCGCCACCATCACGGCACAACTCACGAATCAAAGTGCCGATGTGCAGGTGACCGCCTGCGTCGCTCCGAACAATTCGCCGTGCCAGACATTTACTTTGTTCTCCACGCCGGCTTCGCTGTGGACGCTGGAGACGGTGAGTGGATCGTCGCAGGTTGTGCCGGCAGGGCAGTCCTTTCAGCCGCTGGTCATGCGAGTGACCGACGGCTCGAGTGCCGCGAATCCGGTGATGGGAGTGACCGTCACCTTTGAGACCACGCTGGCTCGGGTCAGTCCAGGCCAGGGAGGCCAGCAGGATGGCGACCCCAATGTCCGGGGAAACGGAATGCCCGTTCTCCTCGGATCGTCGCAGACGCAGGTCGTGAGCACTCAGGACGGCCTTGCTTCCATCGTGCCCTCCGTCGGAAGCGTGGGCCCGTGCGACGTATTCATTACCGTGAGTGCGGGCCAATCGACCGCGAAGTTGCAAATGGAGAGTGTGGCAGCGATAGCTACAGGGGAGTCGAAGAACAGCCCCGCCAAGGCTCCGACCGCGCAGCCCGATCCGCACTTCGTTCCGAACTTTAGTTCGCAAACGTCCGCGCCACAAAGCGTGTCGGAGATGCTGTCCGTGGTTCCGCAAGGTACTCCTCCGGATGACTCAGATGCGAGCCAGAGTCCTTGTTCGGACGCCCGTCAGGATATTGTTACCGGCATTGACCCAAGCTCCGGCGCGACGGGAAGTACGAGGGCTGGGGACCTGCTCTCCCGGTCTTGTGAGTCTTCCGTCGAGTTGCCGCACGTCGAAGGCGAAGTTCATCGCCCTCCGGCTGAGCCGCCCACTAACCCGCCAGCTAACTCGGCGGGTCGCGACCATGAACGAGCCGCGCGGCCGCTTGCGGAGTCTCCTTCGGCGCACCACCATCGAGTAAACAATTTCTCACCGAATCAATCTTCTGTGAACCATCCGTCCGTTGGCCATCCCGCCGCCAGCAGGCTGCTCGAAGACAAGCGAAGCTGCCGTTTTGCGCAGACGGAAGACG
>JADGNP010000600.1 GCA_017883425.1 Candidatus Sulfotelmatobacter sp.
CCCACGATCGCGGAAGAGGTAGCGAATACCTTGCAACACTTTGACGACCAGCGCTACCGGCTGTTTGCCTGGTGTGTCATGCCCAATCACGTACACGTAGTCGTCCGCCTCCTTCCCGGTCAAGCGCTGGCAGCGGTCGTGCATTCGTGGAAATCTTTCACCGCAAAACGTGCCAACACAATCCTCGGATTGCACGGCACGTTCTGGCAAAGAGAGTACTATGACCACCTGATCCGAAACGAAGACGAACTCGAACGCGCGACTGGCTACGTCGCAGCAAACCCAGAAAAAGCAAAGCTAAAAGACTGGAAGTGGGTTTGGGTGTGCGGGCGAGACGCCCCCGCGACAGCCGCCGAGGACGGCGGCGCTACAAAACCCAGCAGCTCCTAATTATGGGATCGACCAACGCTCATGACTCCGCCAGCACCGCGGCTCCCCAAAGTAGCGCCGCGCCGCCCAACCGTAGCGCCGGCGTCCCGCCGGCTGTAGCGGGGGCGTCCCGCCCGCGCGCCCCGCGGTGGGCAACGCTGACGGCAACGTTTTTCGGAATCGGTCGCCTGCACCCCGGACCGGGCACCTGGGGATCGGCTGCCACAGTCGTGATTTGGGCCGCAGTCGCACATGCATTACCGCCCTCGCTGCGCACCCCAGTTGCTATCATCTTGGCTGTGCTGGTCGTGCTGATCGGTATCCCCGCCGCCACTCGCGTGGCGCGGGCGTCGGCTGTCAAAGATCCCCAGTTTGTCGTGATCGACGAGGTCGCCGGACAGTTGATCGCGCTGATCGCCGTCCCCCTCGCATGGAAAACTTTTCTTGCGGGACTTATACTTTTTAGAGTGTTCGATATCGTCAAGCCGCCTCCGGTGCGGCAACTTGAGAGACTTCCAGAAGGCACCGGAATCGTGCTCGATGATGTCGCTGCAGGGATCTTCGCCTTGGTTGGGATGCATCTCCTGCTGCATTTTGGGCTACTAAGCTAATACCGAGTCACGAGTGCCGAGCAAAGACTCGCTGCTCGGTAATCGCCACTCGGTACTCGGTCTCATCATGGGATTTTCCGATCGCATTCTCGGCAAGAAAAACGTCAACGGCGGACCGCGCATTGAAATGGTAGCGCCATCGCTGGCAATGGCCGGAGGCGAACTCCGCATCACCGGCTCGGGCCTGCGGCCGCAGGAACTTCACCGTCCGAAGGTAAAATTTGGCGAGGTCGAAGGATCGGTCGTCGTCAGTTCCGATGCGTTTCTCGTCGCACGGGTCCCTGAAGGCGCGACCACAGGTCCGGTCGTCGTGGCAACCGACGGCCACGTCAGCAATCCCCACACCGTGAAGGTTGCTGTCCCCATCGCCGAAAATCTTCACCCCGTGACCAGCCCCGCGCTCGACCCCGAAGGCAACATCTACGTGACTTTTTCCGGCTCGCGCGGCCAGAAAGTTCCGGTCGCGATCTTCAAGATTGACACCAACTACAACGTGAAGCCGTTCGTGGCCGAGATGATGAACGCCACCGCCCTCGCTTTCGACCGCGAGGGACAGATGTATGTCTCTTCGCGCTATGACGGCGCCGTCTATCGCGTGTCTCCCAACGGAACCGTGACCACCTACGCCGAAGGCATGGGCGTGGCCACCGGCATCGCATTTGATCGGGAGCAGAGTCTCTACGTCGGCGACCGCAACGGCACCATCTTCAAGATCGCGCGCGACCAGCAGGTCTTTGTCTTTGCCACGCTCGAGGTCAGCGTTTCCGCCTATCACCTGGCGTTCAATCCGCGCGGGGACCTGTTCGTGACCGGTCCCACCGACCGGGTTTACAAAGTCGATCCAAACGGAACGGTGAGCACCTTCTACAAGGGCCTGGGGAGGCCGCAGGGACTGGCCTTCGACGTGAATGGCAATCTCTACGTCGCCGCCTCGCTGTCTGGCACCCGCGGGATCGTGAAGATCGCGCCCAACGGCCTGGCCAATCTTGAGGTCGCCGGCCAGGGCTTAGTGGGCTTGGCATTTGCACCGGGACGCTCCGTAATTCTCGCGACCACGAACAGCGTTCATCATCTTTCGTGGGACATTCAGGGCCTGCCTCTGTTACCGGAATAATCTCCCTTTGTCATTCCGAACTCTCCCGCTTTGCCATTCCGAACTCCCCCATTTTGTCATTCCGAACTCCTCCCTCTTTGTCATTCCGAACTCCCCCCACTTTGTCATTCCGAACTTCCCCCGCTTTGTCATTCCGAACGAAGTGAGGAATCTGCTTTTCGCCGCCACCGCCGCACCCTCCGCGTCGCACGCCGTTTTCATTTAAACTTCTAACGCGTGAATGCTGAAATCATTGCGGTGGGTTCCGAGATGCTTACACCCTTCCGCATGGACACCAACTCGCTGTACCTCACCGAGCAACTCAACCTGCTGGGCGTCGACGTAATTTTCAAAAGCATTGTGGGCGACGATCTGCGGCGACTGGTAGCCGCAGCGCAGCACGGCCTGTTTCGCTCCGACATTCTGATCTTCAGCGGCGGCCTCGGCCCCACCGAAGACGACTTGACACGGGAGGCCGTGGCCGAAGCCCTGGGCTTGACTCTGCGGCACGATCCGGAAATCCTGACTCGTCTGGAGCAGCGCTTTGCCGAGCGCGGCTGGAAGATGTCATCTAACAATGCCAAGCAGGCGGATGTTCTCGACGGCGCCGCCGTGCTTCCGAATCCGAATGGCACTGCGCCCGGACAGTGGCTCAGCGGACAGTTCGACGGGCGCGAACACATCATCGTGCTGCTCCCCGGCCCTCCGCACGAACTCAAAGCCCTGTTCGAGACTGAAGTGCGCGAGCGCCTGCGTGCCAAAGTTCCTCCGGCGTCTTTAGCCATCCGGACTCTGAAAATCGCCATGCTCGGCGAATCTCTGGTCGACGCTCGCGTCGCGCCCATCTACAAACGTTACCCTGATGTCGAGACCACGATCCTGGCCGGCGCCGGAGAAATCGAACTGCACTTCAAAACGCGCGCCGCCACGCTCGACGCCGCGCAACGCCGCGTTGATGAAGTCGCGGGGGTGGTTGAAGACGAATTGGATGACGCGGTCTACTCGCGCAACGGCGAGACGCTGGAGCAGATCGTCGGCTATTGGCTGCAGATGCGCAACGCCACCGTGGCCGTGGCGGAATCCTGCACGGGCGGTCTGCTGGCGGAACGGCTCACGTCCATCAGCGGAAGTTCGCGCTACTTTCTTGGCGGCGCGGTCGTGTACTCCAACGCCTTGAAGACCGAGCTCGCCGGCGTTCCCGTGGAAATGATTGACCGGCACGGTGCGGTCAGCCGCGAGGTAGCCGCTGCCCTGGCCGAAGGCATCCGCTACCGCTGTGAGTCGACGTTGGGCGTCGGCATCACCGGTGTGGCCGGTCCCAACGGAGGAAC
>JADGNP010000133.1 GCA_017883425.1 Candidatus Sulfotelmatobacter sp.
TGGCGAGGCTGCGACGGTGAAGAACTTTGTATCTGGGCTGGGGCGTCGATCTAGACTGAGCTGGCTTGGGACATGCCTTTGCCCTTGGCCATCAGTTTACCCACGAAGAGAGCGACCAATTCGAGTTGCCGTAGATCGTCGAGAATGAAGTCCGGTCCCGCCGCGGCTGGCCGAGGAGCCTTGCGGGAGATTTGAATCACGCCAATCACTGTGCCACCTGGAGCCAGAACGGGCGCTGTCATGAGCTTCTGGATGATCTGATCGTCCAGTCCTGTTTCACCCAGCTTGACGAGTTCAAAGATGCTGGAGTGTTTTACTTGCGTGAAACTATTGAAGAGCTCCGCCTGCCTGGACCGCGCGGTGCGAGCAGCCACGGCCGAACTGGAAAGCGGAATCGCACCCGCCGTTTTCAACTCGGCAGGGTGCAGGAAATTCAGCATACTTCCGCCCAGCTCCAGCAGCGCGACTTCCGTCACTTTTACCTGGAAGATCTTGGCCACGCAGGCGCAAATCGACTCGGGGGTGCTGCCCCAAGAGTCCAAGCTCGCAAGCTGTTCGATTTGCATCATGTTACTGGAGCATGCCCGAGCGGAGGACGATCTGCAAGATCACCAACGTGCCCCCTTCTCCCGTTCATTGATTTCACACACAACCAGGTCAAGGAGCGCTATCGCGATATTTCAACAATTACCGTTCCCTTGAGGCATAATCGGCTCAACATGAAACACCTATTTTGCTCTCTTATCTTTCTGGTGGGCAGCATGTTGGTCGCACAGAATATCCCGCAGGAACTTGTCGGGAAATGGGTGATTCAGCGGGAACTGCCCATGCGAACAATTTCCTGTTGGGGCGAAAAAGAGGCTAAAGCAATCATCGGAACTGAGATTGAGTACACGGCGGATTCGTTCAGGTGGAAGCATATCGTAGTCAAGCATCCCACCGTTACGGTTGCAGTCGTTAGCGCCGAGCAGTTTCAATCGTCGCTATTTTTTTCAAAGCAATCAGCGGGGACACCAAAGGACTCTCCGCACTGCCCGGAATGACTACTTTATGGGCGTTAGCTTTTCTGTGTTCGTTGGGAGGACTATTTATTCTCGGCGTCCTTCCTCTTTCAAAGTAGCCCACTACCCGACTCCCGTCATGCTTGACTTTCACTACTCCCGGCACCAGAATAGTGATCCTTCCCCTTTTGTACGGGCCCCTTGCGACTGACCACTTTGACCTCGGCTTGATCGGCTGCAACACCAGCCTACTTAGGGCGAACTGCACTCTCAGAAAGGAATCCAAATGGGCGACGAGAAGAGTGGTGTCGGCCAGGACGGCGGAGTCAACATCAGCGGCGGAACCGTTACAGTAGGAGGCGACGTCGTTGGGCGCGACAAGATCGTAGGCACGGAGATTTCGCGAGCCCAGCTCGATCAGGTCCTTCGCCCCGTTGAGGAAGTGATCCGCACAGCCCCGCCTGCGAACCAACCGGAAGCGATGCAGAAGCTGGGAGAGCTTAAGGGTGAAGCAGCCAAAGGCAAGAACGCCAAAGATGGAGCCGTAGCGAAGCTGGTAGACAGCCTTGTTGGTTTGATGCCGGGCGCAGTGAGCTCCCTGGTCAGCGCCTTTGCCACTCCGCTCCTGGGCGGAGTGGCCGGACCCGCCACGAAGTATGTTCTGGATAAGATCCAGGGCAAGTAGCGGAATAGCCTAAATGAACAAAAAATCGGGAGCGAAGAGCAGGGGCGTCGGCATCAGCGGCGGGCAGACCACAGTCGGCGGCGACATCGTGGGCGGGGATAAGCATATTCATGAAGCTCCCGTCCCAGTCATCGCGGCCCTGCACCAACTCCCACCCCCGCCCGCCGACTTCACCGGACGCACCACCGAACTCTCCGACCTCCGCGCCGCAATCGAGAAAGGCGGCGTCCACATCTCCGGACTCCAGGGCCAGGGAGGAGTCGGCAAGACCGCGCTCGCTCTCAAACTGGCCGCCGAACTGGCCACCAACTTCCCCCACGCCCAAATCTACCTCGACCTCAAAGGCGTCAGCGAAAAACCCCTCACCGCCGCCGAGGCCATGTCCCACGTCCTCCGCACCTTCCATCCCGAAGCCAAGTTTCCCGAAAAAGAAGAAGAACTCCGCGGACCGTATCTGACCGTCCTCCACGGAAAATGGGCCTTGCTGCTAATGGACAACGCCAAAGACGCGGCTCAAGTGCAACCCCTCATCCCGCCACCAAACTGCGTCCTCTTGGTCACCTCTCGTTACCGCTTTCTTGTGGAAGGACTCCATGCCCGAAATCTCGACACTCTCCCGCCGGAAGACGCGAGGAACCTCCTGCTCCGGATCGCACCTCGCATTAACGGCGAAGCCGAAGCGATCGCTAAGTCGTGCGGCTATCTGGCCCTTGCTCTACGTCTGGCGGCAACCGCCATCGCCGAGCGTATCGACCTCGCCCCTGCAGACTATCGGCAAAAACTCGCCGACGAGAAGAACCGTCTGAAGCTGTTGGGCGGCGACAAGGGCGTGGAAGCTTCCATCACCCTGAGCTACAACCTACTCGACATCGAAACACAAAACCGCTGGAGCGTGTTAGCGGTATTCCCCGATACATTCGATGTGCCAGCCGCCGCCGCCGTCTGGGAGGTCGGAACCGACACCGCTCAGGACGTACTCAGCCGCCGTCTGCTGCAGTTCTCCATGCTCGAATGGAACGACGCCACCAAACGCTACCGCCTGCACGACCTCATGCGCGACTTTGCCCACCAACGATTAACAGCAGCCGAATCCGATGCCGCCGCCCGACGGCATACCGAGTATTACGGTGGGTTGCTCGCAAAAGCCGACGACCTCTACCTGAAGGGCGGCGATTCAATCACGAATGGCCTCGCCCTCTTTGATCTCGAATGGGGAAACATCCAGGCCGGGCAGGCGTGGGCGGCGGCCCATTCAGCAGAAGACCCCGAGGCGGCGAGACTGTGCAGCGGCTATCCCGGTTGGGGCGTCTACGTTCCTGACCTACGTTTGCATCCGCGTGAACAGATCCGCTGGTGCGAGGCAGCACTGGCTGCTGCCCGCCAACTAAGAGATCGGGCCGCCGAGGGTTCCCACCTCGGCAACCTGGGCAACGCGTACAACTCCCTGGGTGAATACCGCCGCGCCATCGACTACCACGAAAAGCACTTGGCCATCGCCCGCGAGATCGTCGACCGGAAGGGCGAAGGCCAGGCGCTGGGCAACCTGGGCAATGCCTACCACGCCCTCGGCGACTATCCCCGCGTCATCGAATACTATGAGCAGCGCTTAGCCATCACCCGCGACGCCGGGTACCCGCGGGGCAGAGGCAACGCGCTTGGCGGCCTGGGCAACGCATACTACTCACTGGGTGACTACCACCGCGCCATCGAGTATCACGATCAGCACCTGGCCATCGCCCGCGAAATCGGCGACCGACGCGGCGAATCCAGCGCCCTGAGCGGCCTAGGCATCGCATATTACTCATTGGGCGATTACCGCCGTGCCATCGAATACCACGAGAAAGCCCTGGTGATCGCCCACGAAATCGGCGACCGACGCGGTGAAGGCAACGCCCTTGGCAACCTGGGCACCGCGTACACCGACTTGGGCGACTACCGCCGCGCCATCGAGTACCACGAGCAGCGTCTAGCTATCGCCCGCGCGATGGGCGACCGACAAGCCGAAGGGCAGGCCCTAGGAAACCTGGGCATCGCGCATCGTTCACTGGGCGACCACCGGCGCGCCATCGAGTACCACGAGAAAGCCCTAATGATCAACCGCGAAATCGGCGACCGGTGGGGCGAGGGCAGGGATCTCGGTAATCTGGGCTATGCGTACGCAGACTTAGGAGAGACCCGCCACGCCATCGAGTACTACGAGCAGACGCTAGCCATCGCCCGCGAAATCGGCGACCGACGAAGCGAAGGCAACACGCTGGGGAACATGAGCCTGGCTCTGGACGCACTCGGCGACCGCAAGAAGGCGATCGAACTCGCCGAGGCCTCGTTAAAAATCCGCGAGCAAATCGAAGACCCCAACGCCGCGAAGGTCAGAGGGCAACTCGAAGAGTGGCGAAACGCCTGCCTTCCGTAACCACGATTAACCAACACAGTGGCCAGAACCATTCTGACGCGGTCGTATTGAGCCAGCTTTCGTACCCACAGACGAACGATACTCCGACGGCGCGTCGGGCATTGCCTTCTACCATTGCTGTTTCCAATCGACCGTCATCTGGATGGGAGCATCTCCACCATTGATCCAACCAGTGCATCTCGCGGTGGATCCTTCGATTTTCCCTGCCCTCTGACCCTTAACCTCTTGGAATTCGTTGCTTCCTGTTGGATCTTCGGCCGGAAAGGGCAAAGCCGGATTCGGTGGCGACGGCGGCCCTGCGACAGGGCCGAACCTGGAAGTTAGCAATCCCCGAGCTGTCGCCCTCGATGCCAACGGCAACTTGTAAAGAGATAAAGCGCTGTTCGGATTCTGTAACAAACCTAGCGCCGTACTCCTTAGACGAGCAACAGTCAGGACTCGCCTCTCATGGTGCTGTTGCTCTGTAGACGGGCAACTCCAGACGAGCTACGAATGGGCAAGTTCCGACTTCGTAACACATGCAACCCTGATACCCCGTCCAAAGATGTCAGGTGTAACGTACTTGGACTCTTGGCACTCACTTTCCACTCGACTCAAGATATCTGTCGGCCAGACGTGATTTAAGCTCTTCGATCCGCGGGGCTCACATGACGATTCACAACACGACGACGACCACGAACTATATCGTCCAATGGGACGACGGCGATCCGAACAACCAGTCGCAAGGAATGGCCTCGGCGATCGCGGCGATCTGCGAGAGCGAGCACACCGCACTCACCGGCTGGTTCAACATCACCACGGGCTTTGGTTCGAGCGACCGCGTCACCGTGACGGTGCAGGCGATCTCGAAAGGCGGCGCCAACAATTTCGGCTACTCGTCGGGCGGCGGCAGCGTGATTAACGTGAACTTCCTTCCGGGTGGTTTCACGGGTTCGCAGGCCAACGAAATCGCCAAGATGATGTTCGTGGCTGAGGTGGTGGAAATCTTCATGGATTTCAACAACCAGAAGTCTGGCCATACCACCTGGGTGGCCGGTCACTCGGACGGCGAGGGGCTTTCGCAGATCTGCAGCATCATGCGTTTCCCAACGGGGCATTATGACGGCTACAACTCGTGGGTGAACAACTGGCTCTCGACGGCCCGGCCCAATTGGGTATCGTCGAACGAATCCACCGACGGTAATGCCGTGAGCTTCGGCTGTTCGCTGCTGTTCCTCTATTATCTCAGGGATCAGCTCGGCTTCACGATCCAGCAGATCATCCAGAACGGCGGCTCCACGCTTGTCGATCTCTACAAGAATCTGACCGGCGACAGTTCCGACCCGTTCAGCTATTTCCTCGGCGTCGTCAACTCGGTGCTGCCGGGCACCAATACGCTGGCCGAAACCGACACAGAAGCGGCCGACGATCCGTTCCCGACTTTCTCGCTCGCATTCTGGGACGGAAAGAACACCTACGGGAAATCCGAAGTGCGGGACTCGATAAACAACGTCAAGCCGTTCCAGGATGCCGTGTTGCTGGTGCTGGAAGGCTTCTCGCCGACGCGCTGGCAGGGGCTTAGCTCGCCCGTACCGGCAAACCCGACCGGCGACGCGGCAAACTTCCCCGGTATCCACTTCAACCGCACGCATGTCGAGTTCGAGAATACGTCCCTGCCGCTGGTGCCGCAGCGTATCCACTTCCATTATGATGTCAGCTTTGACAACTCGTCGATCGCCGCTTTCACGACGGCGCCGCAGGTGAAGGAGCTCGACTCCTCCATCACGATCTCGGGCAAGTCCGCCCCCGCGACGACCGATTTCGAATTCCTCGGCGCCGAGAATCCGTATTTCTCGAACGTCAAGCCGGGCGTCGACAACGTGCCTTGGCTGAGCGACGACCTGCGCGTCTTCACAGCCATTCCGGCGCTCGCGCCGGTGCCGGTGCCGGGCGGGCCGACCTTCTCCACCAACAACATCGACGAGGCGCGCAACTATCTCGCGGCGCTGCTGGTATATCTGAACCAGAATTTCGGAGACGCCTCGCTCACCGATCCGTTCGATCCGGCGAGCAACGTCATCCCGGAGCAGAAGGACGCCTTCGCTGGCGACAGTTCGGTGATCCCGAATCTCGCCTTCCTGGGACAAACGGGCGACACCTACAATTTCGCCATCGCGCGCGTGCGCATGCGTGGGCCGATCGGAGACACGAGCAATCCGGTCAAAGTGTTCTTCCGCATGTGGCAGAGTCAGTCGCCGGACACCGACTTCCAGACGGGCGGCACCTACAACAGCCATCTCGATTCGTCGAGCCTGCCGGATTGGCCGCTACCCGCGCCCGACAGCTCGACTTTTCCGTTCTTTGCGACCAGCAATACGCCCAACTTCACCGATCCGAACAACACCGAGTTCGGCAATGGCGGCGTCAACAACCAGCCCATCACGGTCAATTCCGGGGCGGGCGAGTGGCGCTACTTTGGCTGCCTGCTCAACGTCTACGATTCGAGCTACGTGGTGAACGGCACGCCGGTGCCGCAGCTGCTGCCGGGCACGCATCATTGCCTGGTGGCGCAGATCGCCTATGACGACGCGCCCATCCTCTCGACCAACGGCGTCATCATTAGTCCCGGAAATAGCGACAAGCTTGCTCAGCGCAATCTGCAGGTTACGCAGGGTTTCAATCCGGGCGTGCCGCCCACCAACCGCGTGCCGCAGACCTTCGACGTCCGTCGCAGCGATCCGGGCAATTCCGATTTCGACGAGTTGATGATCGACTGGGGCAACCTGCCGATCGGCACGGTGGCGAGCATCTACTGGCCGCAGGTCAACGCCAGCCAGGTCGTGCAGCTCGCTTCGCAGCGATATGGCCACCACGAGCTCACCGCCGCGGACGCGCACACGATCCAGTGCAAGGTGGTCAGGCATCTGAGCTATGTGCCGGTCCCACCGGGCACGGGCGAAAAGTTCGCCGGGCTCCTGACCGTAGACCTGCCGCAGACCGTCACGAAGGGACAGAGCTTTACCATTGTGGCCAAGCGCGTCACGACCTACACCGCCCCGCCCCCGATCGTGATCAACGCTCCGGCGCTCCACGCGCCTGAAGTGAGTCATCGCGGCAAGCCGGTGGCTGCCAAGAAGGACGGCAAGCATGAAGAGCAGACGCAACAGCAGCGCTCCTGGCGTTACATCACCGGCGCCTTCCAGATCAATATCCCGATTCAGGCCGACTCCGACATCCTGCCCTTCGACATGAACACGCTTGCCATCTTCAAGTGGCGCTTGTCGATGATGCCGCTCACGAACCGCTGGTATCCGGTGATGAAGCGCTACATCGACATCCTCTCGGCGCGCATCGACGGGCTCGGCGGCAATTCCGGTTCCATCCAGCCGTCGCCCACGGGCCTGCCCCAGCCGGTCGGCAAGCCGGGCAAGAAGCATCTCAAGGAGTACACGGGCAAGATCTGCGAGATCTTGTACGACTGCTTCGGCGACTTCGAGGGCTTCAAACTGTGCTCCTGCTCGGAGGAGCGCGCGTTCGCGTCGCGCGAGAAGGGCATCGAGAAAGTCGTGCGTTACGCCTGCCGCGACCGGCATCTCGTTTCTGTCTTCGTCGCCGACGGGCGCATCGTGAAGATTGTCCTGCGGTGTTGACAGCCTGGCTGGCACATCGGAGGAATCCGGATCGGTGAAGTTCCTGTACCGGCGCGCTCTAAGGTGGACTCGCGACATCGAAAAAGCAATCGACGAGCGGCAGGTTATGGCTCGCTCTGTTGACAGTTGCTTCTTACGAACCGGAAATTTGCCGACCGCAGCAGCTTCGGACTCTGCACAAAGGCAACCGTCTCATTCTTGTGCTAGGCGCAAAACATGTTGATCTTCCGCTGTACCACATCCCGGTGCGCATAGGAGATGAAAATGCGGCGATCATTGCGTGCTGGCGCCGAGTCGACGATCATTATGAATGAGGAATACAGACGCGGCCGAGGTAAGTTCTATTGACGCTCACGGCCGATTACGGATGAATCACGCCAACCGCAATGCCGTCGAAGATGGCGAGCAGGACATGCTGCGGGAGTACTTGCAAGGAAGGCGTTAGCCGACTTCTGGCCGGCGACCGTTTAGAGTCCGCCTTTGGGCGTGACCTGGGGGGACAAATCCCAGCCAGTGCAGCTAGGCCCCAGAAGTCTTAGGGCTGTATTGGAAGCGCCCCCCGGGAAAACCGCGGTTGATCTTAGTGGGTGTTGGGGGCGCTTTCAATACAGCGACTTGAAGGAAGCCGCTGGTGCGACGGACGCTATGGGACTTGAATGCTGTTGAGGTGAAAGACGAGGCAGCGCAAGTGGGTGCCGGAGTGTGAAGGAGCGCGTGGGCTGAAGGCCGGGGCGGGTTTTGTGGATGGAGCAGGTGCGGGGCGGCTCACGCTGCGAGTGGAAGGAACTTGGGAAGAGGCCGAGGAGACGCACCAGGCTGGTTCGTGTCGAAACACGGGTGCCGGAGGTAGGATGATGAAGCTGGTTGCGAGAACTCCTACATTGATGAACGTCAATAATAGCCTTTTGACCAAAGGCAGAGCGATGGGTATTCAATCGATTTCTGCCTGAAAAGCCTTGCCAGGCGCGCCCGGGGTCAAGTGAATAATCACCAGAATTTTGCCTTGACAACCGTGCCCGCAAGCATCAGTATTGGCACCGCATTTGGTTGACCTTCCTCTTGGCCCGACACTCTTCGTATCGGTGATGTAACGGCCCCTTTTCGTCGGAAAAACTCAGAACTCGGTGGAGTCCGGCTGAGTCGGCCCTCGGCTCCGAACCAACGGATACACCTTAGAACTTTGGTGCACCTCAATGCGCGGTGGGCGCCACCCGTTTTTTGACCTTGGTGCAGAAAAGGGCCTTGGGCCGAGCGGATCTGCCAAGTTCGGGATCTCGACCGGTACCGCGAGAAGCGCTGAGCGGAAGGACACGCGGAGGAGAAGATGAGCTGGAGAGGACTTCAAATGTCAGTCACGCGGACCGTCGCCGCGATCGCACTCTTGTTTGCGGTCGGAGCGGCCCGCGCTGCCACAATCAACGAGCTGAATACGAACCCGGCCGTCGTGCGGACGGCGACGAACCTTCTCGGCAGGCCGGTCGCCGTGGGGGTGGACCAGGCCGGCCATCTCTACGTGATGACCTTCCGGGGATGGATATACTCCCTCTCGGGCACTTTCGCGGTCCAGGGAAGCGCAAGGCTGCCGGGGCCGCTGGGGGCGCCCAGAATTCCAGCTACCGCGCTCGCTGTGACCGTCACCGGCGACGTGTACGCCGGGCGAAGTGACGGCATGATCTTTCATTACAACTCCGCGTTGAGTTTACTGGGGCAGACGACGGTGACGGGCTCGGTGGTGGGCTTGACGGTCGATGGCGGTGGGAACGTCTACGCAGCCAGCGCGGGCGGCACGATTTTCAAGATGAATTCGAGCCTCGCATCCCTCGGGACGGGCACAGTGACGGTGGCGGCTGGGTCAACTGTGGTGGCGATTAAGGCAGAGATTTCCACGGGCGCACTCTACATCGCGATCTCCAACGGGACGGTCGATCGGCTCAACACGTCGCTTACGACCCTAGCAACCGGGACTGTGTCGGGTACGCCTGTGAACATCGCCTCTGACACGGCCGGAGACGTCATTGTGGCAACCTCGACTGGGCTGCAGAAGATCAGCCAGAGCATTGTCACCCTCGCTTCGAGGAGCCTGACGGGGATTGTCGGTGTGGATTTGGATAGCGCGGGTGATGTGGTCGCTGCGGACTCCGCAGGCAACGTGTTCGTTATGAACACCGGGTTGTCCACGCCTCGCACCGTTTCTACGGGGACCGTGCCGATACGATCGATCGCGATCACCGTTACGGGTTCGATCTACGTCGTGGGGGGGCCGGATGGGGCGTCGGAGGGCGACCCGCACATCACGACCATCGACGGGGTCCGGTACGACTTCCAGAGCGCCGGCGAGTTCGTGCTGTTTCGCCACACCGGAGGCATCGAGGGCCCGGTGTGTGGTACGAACATCGGCGATCTTGATTCTCGGCAAGATGCCGTCGAGATCCAGGTGCGTCAGTTCCCGGTCGCCACGACCGCCAACACATGTGTGACCCTGAACGGGGCGGTCGCCGCCCGGGTCGGTAAACACAACGTGACCTACCAGCCCAATCTGAACGGCCAGCCGGACCCGAGCGGGCTCCAGCTGCGGATCGACCAGAAGCTCGTCGCCCTCGACCCGAGTGGGATGAGGCTCGGCGACGGTGGGCGCATCGTCCCCACGTCCGCGCCCGGAGGGCTCGAGGTCGACTTCCCGGACGACACCGTCTTGTTCGTTACGCCGGGATGGTGGCCATCTCAAAGCAAGTGGTACCTCAACGTGAACGTGGTCCCGGAACGACGCGCCTGCGGGCTCGTGGGCACCATTTCCAAGGGGAGCTGGCTACCGGCCCTGCCGGACGGCACGTCCATGGGCCCCGAGCCGACATCCGCGCACGAGCGCTATGTCGACCTGTATGAGCGCTTCGCTGACGCGTGGCGTGTGACGG
The DNA here is from genome assembly GCA_017883425.1 of Candidatus Sulfotelmatobacter sp. Classification (GTDB taxonomy): domain Bacteria; phylum Acidobacteriota; class Terriglobia; order Terriglobales; family Acidobacteriaceae; genus Sulfotelmatobacter. The sequence continues at coordinate 10,641 of JADGNP010000133.1, forward strand.
ATAAAACTAGCCTGTTCGATTATGCGCCGGGGACGTCGACGGCGACGTTCACTATGCGCGGCTGGCCGCCCGAGACCGGAAAGTGCGACATCCCCGGAGCGGTTCCCGTCGAAGGTGCCAGTGAAGAGGTGGCGAGGGAAGCCTGCAAGGGCGTCCCCGGAGATCCCGCGAACTGTATCTTCGACGTCAAGGTCACCGGCCTCACTAACATCGCGAATACCTACGTGGCGAGCCGAGACGTGCAGCCGGTCCCGGAGATGACGCAGCCGGAGCCCCCCCGCGCGCCCCGTATCTGGTGTCTGGCTATCTTGGCAATCGCGTTGGTGCTGGTGATCGGGCTCTTTGTGGCGCTGATCCGGGCGCGGCGACGCCGCACGACGTAGACGTCCAGATTCTCTGTACCCGGGAATGGTGGACCGTCGCGATTCGGCGAAGACGGGCGAAGAGCGGAGACGGAACGGCGCGGCTGTGATGCGCCGCACCGTTTACCGTTCCTGTTCTTTGCCGAGCACCGTTTTCAGTTCGCGCAGATCAGCCGCGGTCTTCGGCGCCGCAAAATCCCTCAGATCGCCCAGGTTGTAAATGGATCGTCGACGACCTCCCTTGCTGCCGATCTCTGCAGCCCTGCCGGGTTGCGCGTGCATCGCGCAACGGGTCTGGCCAGTTAGAGCAGGCGCTCCGCATCGCGTACCGTCTCGCTTCTTGTGGTGGCACTGCATCGCTTAGAGCAGTTCTCGCGATGGTGTAGAGTGTGCACCCTCAGCGGCTAAAGCCGAAACCCGTTGCAGCTCCTGGCGGCACGGCTGAAGCCGTGCCCTTCC
>JADGNP010000601.1 GCA_017883425.1 Candidatus Sulfotelmatobacter sp.
TCGCCGCTGAAGGCTTCGGGCTGCCAGACAATGAAGCTGCCTTGCTGGCTGATCCCGGCTCCGCGAAAATACTCGGCCCAGTCCAGGCCGGGAGCTTTGGCCGCAAAGTCCGCCTGAGTCCAGGTGTTGTTGGCCTTGTGGATGTCCTCGTTATCGGCCAGGCTGCGATGGGTCTGCGCAATGGCGCGCTCGAGTTCAAGAATGTGCTCCGCGCGGGTGTCGGTGTCCGAGAATCCAGCCAGCTTGAGCATGGCTGAGATGTGGGTCTGATACTGCGCACGAATTTTGCGCATCGCCTCGCCATCGGAGAGGTAATATTCGCGATCCGGCAGTTGCAGTCCGCCCTGCAGCAGATAGGCCGTATAGTGCTCCGAATCATTGAAGCCCGGAGCGACCCACAGGCCGAAAAGATTTGCGGTGTGATAGTTGGTGTTATTGAGCGCGTCCACGTCCGCTCGCAGGCTTTCGCCCAAGGCCCGCGCCAACTCGCGCTTGTCATGGATAGCAGCCGTCGCTTCCAGGTGCGGACGAAGAGGCGCCAGCCCTTTCGCCTCGATGGCGGCCTCGTCCATATAGGAGTTGTAGAGGTCGGCAACCTTGCGCGTGCTGGAACTGGCGGGCGGGTTGGACTTGGCGATTTCTGCAATCAAGTCGGCCGTGCGCTTGTTGCTCAAGTCGCTAAGCTTCGAAAAGACGTCTACCTCGGCACGATCCGCCGGAATCTCCGTGCGCTTGATCCATTCGCCGTTGGCATATTGATAGAAATCGTCCCCCGGCTTGACTGCGTGATCGATGTTGACCAGGGAAATGCCGTGCGTCTCTGGCGCGGACGCATCTTGGGCGCTGACCGCGAAGGAAAATAGCGCTATACACACCACGACGAGTTTTGAAAATCCGAGGATAAGTTTCATGGATGACTCCGATATTTTCAGTCGTTCTGGTGCTGCTTGTTAAGTGTACCGCCACTTGTTTCACTGACAGCAGAGTTGCTATGCGCTCCGGTCGGCTGCTCTCCGCTTCTTCCGCGGCCCGGGCTTCTGCGATGCGGGAACCTTCGTAGTATGCTCGTAGCATTTCGCCCCGAGTCGCTAGGGGAAAGGACTGTTTTGACTCTCAAGTCGAGTCGCCCGACCTACGCCATCATATTACTCGTGCTGTCTGTACTCTTCCTGTGTGCGACATTTCTCCCGTTCTTGTATTCCATTTTGTCCCCGAACGACGACCTCCAACGAGTAGTCTCCGCTTTGGAAGAGCGGGGTTCTCCTCCTTTAGACGCGGACGCGGTTGTTCAGGAAGCGAAAGGCGCAGCCGGACCGTTAACAAAAGCTATCCAGGTCGCATACTACTCGGGAATGACCACCCAGTTTCACCTGAGCGGCTCCCGCAAGCCCCAACACATTAAGGAATTGCAGGCCACTTACATCGCATGGTTTCAGAAGCGTCCTAAACCCATGCTTGTCGCCATCACGCTCTACGAAGGAGATGAGGGTCAGAAAGCCTACGGCATCAGCGAAGTGAATCCTGTTGGCCTGGTGCGTGGGTACACGATCCCAATAGTGCTGTTCGGAATCGCGCTCTTTCTGGCCCGCAAAAGGAGATCTCCAGCTCCAGCTTCGTGACGAATCCGCTCACAACCGCTTCAGAAACGCGTTCGCCTCCGCCACGCGCGGGAACAGCCTCTCCTCCGCCTGAAATTCCGCCGAGTGCACGCATCGCCGGCTCCCTCGCAACTTGACTGGATGCTTCAGATGCAGCATCTCGTGATAGACAATGTACTCCAGCACATACGCCGGCACGGCGAAATGGTCGAAGATGCGGCTGATGATGATCGCATTGTGGGCAGGATCATAGTGGCCGAGAATGTGGCGAGTCCTGGTCTGGCTCCAGCTCATCCGGGGCCGGGCCATCAGCCCGTGAAAGAAGCGTGTATTGAGTTCTTCGAAGATCGCGTCTAAATCGTAGAAGTATCCGCGCGCCGGACGCAGCCGCTTGTGCCCGCGCATCTGCCGGACGAGATGCGTCTTGCGCACGATCTCGTGGCTGGCCACGTATTTTCGATAGCGTGCCGCCTGCCCGCGATCAATCGGCTCCCGATACATCTTGGCCAGCAGAATATGCGCGATCGCCCGCAGAACCGCGTCCGGCGCCCCTTCCAGCAGATCAGAAAGCCGCACTAGAAGCCGGCCGTCACGCAGGCGAATCGTATTGTTGACGCTGGCAAACGCAAAGAATTCGATCTTCAATTCGGGAATCGCGGAGGCAGGACGCAGCTCCTGGTAACTTTCCTGGAAGATTTCAAGCAGCCCTTCGCGCACGGTGACGTTAGGTTAGCACGACCCGGACATGTAGCGCCGCCGTCCCGGCGGCTGTCCGGCGGGCGTCCTCGCCCGCCGCGCCCGAGGGCGAGACGCCCTTCGACAAGCTCAGGGCACGCTCTCGGGACAGCCGGCAAGATGCCTGCGCTAGCCATACCCAACACCTGCCCTCACTCCGGCTTCCCCCCATTCTTCGCGCTCGAATTGGAATTCAGCTTTTTATGCTTGGCCGCGTCTTCCTGGTCAGCCAGCAGTTTCCGATGCTCCTCCGCCGAGTTGTCCACGGTATCCAGAATGTTGGTCAGAACGAATTCGTACTGGTGCGATTCCTCCGCCGGAACATCGGCCGCATCCTTCAGGGCGCGCAGCTTCGCCTGAAACTCCGTGTCGGCTTCGATGACAATCTTCAGCGGTTTGCGAATGTCGTCCTTGCGATCGACGTAGGTATCGATGTTGTCGTTGAGTTCGTCGTAAAGCAGCAGGAGATCGTCGAGCATATCGTGGGTCTGCCTCGCACGATCCTTGGTCTTGGAATCGCTCCGCATCTGCTCCAGTTTCACCAGCCGTGCCCGGGTGAATTGAACGTAGAGCGCAAGCCGTTGTTTTGGCTCCCAGCTGGCGTCGCGAATCTGGTCGATCTCCGATTGCGTAAGCGGCTCGCGGTGGCGCTGGGCCTGCGCCGCGGAACCACCAGCCAGCAACAGCGCCACACACACACAAGACCGAAGCAGGGAAGCAGTCATTGCGCTCCTTTCGGAAACATGGCCTTGAGCAGATCGTCCCTCACCAGCTGCAGACGGTTGATGGCGTCTCGCACCGGCGCCTGGTCGTCATGACCCAGCGAGTGCAGGATCTCGGTGAGCTTGCGAGTCATCGTGCGAACCGCAATCTCGCTCTGCTTCTGATATTTATTCGATTGAATCGCATAGTCCCGGGCCAATTCCGAGTAAGCCACCACATCAACCAACGCGGCCTGGCCCTTCTCAACGTCGGCAGCCGCGTACAATTTGTCGGCCTCCGCCAGTTGCTTTTGAGCGATGTGCACACACAAGTGAGGCCGGTCCCCGATGTTCGTCGAAGCAAC
>JADGNP010000602.1 GCA_017883425.1 Candidatus Sulfotelmatobacter sp.
CATGAACATATCGCCCAGTCGGGCGCCGTTCTGAGTCTTGTAGCCCATCGAGTTTTTCCGGTGGAGAATGGCCATTTTGAGCGCGCGTTCGCAGATATTATGCCGCGTCCGATCCTATGCCGCGTTGCGGCTTAGAACCCTCAAGTTCCTTCGAAAACGGCAGGATCCGATGATTGCCGACGCGGCATAATTCGGGTGATCTCACTTCCCCGGCAGCTGTTGCCGGAGAAAGAAAGATCACCTGATGAAAGTCCAAAATACTGAAAGCACTGGCACCATTCGTCCTGCTTCCCATGATATCCTCCAAGGCCACATTGCCGCCTTCGTTGCCGATCTCAGGGCAGCAGGTTACGCACGGAATACACTCTCCGCCAAACGAGTCACGCTTGAGCGGTTCATAAGCTGGCGCGGTCGTCGAAAGCGCACCTCCCATGAGCCTACCGAATCGGAGATCAGCGAGTTCCTGACAAAGGCACCTCAGGACGACAGAAGCAGGCGTAGCGTTGCGTCTCGCGCCCTGTTCGGTTTCCTGGACAACTTGCGCCGTCGGAACGTGGTCACGAACTGTGCTCCCCAGCCTCCGGAGACCGTCAGCTCTGCTCTTGTCAAGCGTTACGCCGATTTCCTGCGTAATGAAAAGGGCTTGGCAGAGCTGTCGCTCAAGGTCTATTTGCCGGTGGCTGAGGACCTACTCCACTATTTGGAAGAGGAACACGGCATCAGGTCGGTCCGGCGGTTGAATGCTTCTTTACTCCGCGCCTTTCTGTTTGAACGTGCGCAGGCTCGCTCCAGCGAGTGTGTCCGGCTACTGGCCACGAGCTTACGTTCGTTTTTGCGCTTTCTCCACGCCCAAGAGGAGATCCCTAAAGATCTGACGGCGGCGATTCCAACGGTGCGCCGGTGGACCCAGCCGGATATCCCCAAGAAGCTGACGCCTGAGGAAGTCAAACAGGTGCTCGCGGCGCCCGATCCAGACACTCCCACAGGTCGCCGCGATGTTGCCATCCTGCTCCTGCTGGCGAGGCTTGGACTACGATCGAGTGAGATCCTCTCGATCGAGCTTGGCGACCTCCACTGGAGGACGGGCGAGATTGTGGTTCGCGGCAAAGGAAGCCGACAGGATCTGCTGCCGCTGCCACGTGACGTCGGTGCCGCTATTGCGAGTTATCTGCGGCGCGACCGCGGTGCTCGGCCCACGCGGCGAGTTTTCTTGCGCACGATTGCCCCGCGCGTGCCTCTGACCGGTCCGGCCAGCATCGGCCATATCGTCCGCCGGGCAATGACCAAGGCAGGAGTTGAGCGGCCGATGCAAATCGCTGCCCATCTGTTTCGCCACACTCTGGCCAGCAGCATGCTGCAGCACGGAGCCAACCTTCGGGAGATCTCGGAAGTCCTTCGTCACCGGGCGCTCGTCAGCACCGAGATTTACGCGAAGATCGACCTGGGTGCGCTCCAGGAAGTAGCCCGTCCCTGGCCGGCACAAGGGGGTGTGCGATGAAATCTTTGCAGGACCATTTGCGGCAATACGTAGCCGCACGACGGACGTTGGGCACTCAACTCCGGGAACCCGCCAAAACGCTGAGCGGATTTATCCGGTTTTTGAGCCGAAAAAAGTCAAAGTTCATTACGATACCACTGGCGTTGGAGTGGTCTCAGCAATCCAAAAACGTTCAGCCCGCAACCTGGGCTCGAAAGCTTTCGATGGTTCGTCAGTTTGCGCGCTGGCTGAGCGTCATCGAGCCTCGTCACCAGGTCCCGCCTCCGCGACTTCTGAATGTGCGACACCGTCGCAACAAACCCCATATCTACAGTGACCAGGAAATCGCTTGGTTGATGGCAGCGGCGGCTGCGCTCAAATCCCCCCAAGGGATGAAGGGGCTGACCCTTGGCACCTTGATTGGTCTGCTGGTGGCTACTGGATTGCGTCCCGGCGAAGCCGGGGCGTTGGAAAATCAGGATGTCGATTTCGAAGCTGGGGTTCTGGTCATTCGGGAGTCGAAGTTCGGCAAGTCTCGACTCGTGCCTGTTGACAAGTCGGTCGTTAGGGCGCTGGGCAAATACGCCCGAGAGCGCAATCGCACCTTCCCCCTTCCGTGCTGTTCAGCTTTTTTTGTCTCAGATCGCGGCACGCCGCTGAACCTCGGTGCCGTCCGGAGGTGGTTCTGCAAAGTCTCCAGATCTTGCGGCTTGAGGAAAGGTCCCGAAGGGAAGCGATGCGGCCGAGGTCCGCGACTTCAGGACATGCGTCACACCTTCGCGACCAAGCGCCTGATGGAGTGGTATCGCACCGGAAGCAATGTCCCGCTTCAAATGCCCAAGTTAGCCACCTATTTGGGACATTCGTCGGTGGCCTGCACTTACTGGTACATCGAAGCCGTTCCGGAACTCCTTGAACTGGCCACCGAGTTCCAGTTAACCCCAACGCAAGGAGGCCGACGATGAGTGACGCCAACCTCGCCAAGCACCTTCAACAGTTCTTCACCGGCCGCTTGCAGGGTCAATTGGGTGCCAGCCACCACACGGTGGCCAGTTACCGGGACACCTTCCGACTTCTGTTGAAGTTTGCTGCCAAGCAATACCGCCGACAAGCCACCGATCTTCGGGTGGAGGATCTGGATGCCAAGCTCGTGTCCGCATTTCTCAAGCACCTTGAGCACGATCGCCACAACAGCGCTCGCACTCGCAATAACCGCCTGAGCGCAATCCATGCCTTCTTCGGGTACGTTTCCGTTAACGAGCCCGCCCTCGCCAATCACTGTCAGCGGGTTTTGGCCATCCCGCCCAAGCGCTTCGAACGAGGGGCCGTGCAGTTCCTGAGCGAAGTGGAAACGGCCGCGCTTTTGAAAGCCCCGGATACCGGGACCTGGCTGGGGAGGCGTGATCACCTGCTGCTCCATGTTGCGCTGCAAACTGGGTTGCGCAACTCGGAGCTGATCAGACTGTGCCGACAGGACGTCGAGTTGGGCACCGGGGCGCATGTCAGGTGTCTTGGGAAAGGACGGAAGAAAAGATGCACTCCATTACGGGCAGATCTCGCCGCACGGTTATCGGAATGGATCGCCGAACAACCATCCGGGCCAACCACCCCGATCTTCCCCACCGCCAAGGGAAATGCGATGAGTTCGGACGCGCTTCAACGCTTGGTCGCTCGGCACATAAGGACGGCAGCGAGAACTTGCCTATCGCTTCAGAAGAAAAAGGTGACTCCGCACACTCTGCGTCACTCGCTTGCGATGAGCCTTCTCCAACACGGCGTGGATATTACCGTGATCGCCCTGTGGTTGGGGCACGAGTCCATTGAAACGACTCAAATCTATCTCCATGCTGACATGGCGATGAAGGAAAAAGCGCTGGCTCGAACCACCGATCTCAAAACAACACCCAAACGTTATCG
>JADGNP010000603.1 GCA_017883425.1 Candidatus Sulfotelmatobacter sp.
GATCAGGCCGCCGCCAAACGTGCCGAGCCAGAGATTTTCTTCATCATCCTCGTAAATCGCCCGCACGTCGCTCGGCAGGCGCCCTTCGCGTAGGACCAGCGGCCGGAACTTCCCCCCGGAAAAGGAAAATAAACCTTGGCCGCTCGTGCCAATCCATAAACGCCCACGCCGGCCCTCGCACAAGGTCCAAATCCGAAGCGAGGAAGCATCGCCGCCGCCGAAATAGTTGAATCGCTTGCCCTCGCTCAAATTCACCAGGTAAGTGTCTCCGAAGGCCCAAAGATTTGAGCTGCGATCTTCGTACAAGCCGATGAACTCCGGCGTGCGCCCGAGGTTTTCGGCTTGGAATTCCACCGGCGTGATTCGCCCGTTTTTGTATTGGCTCATCCCGCTGCGGGTCGTGATCTGGACCGTTCCCGAGCGCGCAGCATGTAGGCTGGTGATGAATTCGTTACTCAAGCCGGCCAGTGTCGGCGCCAGCGCCAGGTTGGTGAGCGCGACCTGGTATAGCCCTGCCGACGTTCCTACCCACAGCGCTTTGCCAGACTCGGCCAGGCTGGTAATGGACCGCGGCATTTTTCCCGAGGTGTCCTCGAACGGTCGGACCCGTCCCTGATGGAACCAATAGATCCCATTGGTGGGTGTCCCCATCCATAATCGCCGTGAACTGTCCTCGCACAAGCTCGTCACAGCGTCCACCCCATTCGAACTCTGCGTCGGCAAAGCCACCGGCTCAAACCGTAAGCCGTCGAACCGGGCCAGGCCGCCGGCTGTCCCTACCCAGAGATAACCGTCCTTCGTCTGCAGCAGCGCTGTCACCGTTTCGTTAGGCAGACCGTCCTCGCGTGCCCAATGCTGAAAGGATAATCGCTGCGACCCACTGCTCGGGTCGGCTGACGCTCGCGCAGCGCCCAGAACCAGGCAAACCGTCACCAGCCAGACCCCAGCTCTCCGCCCGGCCGCTCGGACTCCGCGGTCTTGCCCGAAGCACAAGCGCTTTCGGCCGCACGAGCTTTCCTCGCGTCGGCCGCCAACGCAGACTCGTCCTGCTTTCATGCTCGCACCGGTAACACGCATAGGCGCTCGGCCAGAACTGCACAATCAGCCCCAACAGGGCGCGGGACAAGAAAAAACCGCACAGCCATCCCGCAGATCGGGCTGCTCGAAGGCCAGGCCGGCCGGTCAGCCTAAGGGAAGTATTGACCGCGCCAGACACGCTACGGGCAGGCGGGAGTGTCAGTGTCCGCGATGGTGAAGAGAGAGTTGTCGGTCTGGAACACGCACCAGTCGATCTGGTTGCTCGAGGTTGTTTCCCTCCCGCCTGCGCGGCACGGTCCTTTTCTAAGCCCGCAGACCGATGGTTTGAGTTCCAACCGCCGGTTGGACCCAACGGGAGCTCGATTTAACGGCCCAGATACTTCACGACGGCTTCGGTACGCGTATGGACCTGCAGTTTCTCATAGATGCGTTGCGCATAGGTGCGGACCGTCGCCAGACTGACGCCAATCTGCGGGCCAATTTGCTTATAGAGCAGCCCTTGAACCAGCAGCGCTAGCACCTGCTCTTCCCGCTCGGAGAGTTGCGCGCCGATCGGCCGGTGCGCCAGCGGTTTCTGAAAAAAGGCGACGACCTTGCGGGCAATCTGGCCGGACATCGGCGAGCCTCCTTCGTGCACCTCGCGGATGGATTCCAACAGTCTGGCGGGGCGCATGCCTTTGAGCAGATACCCGAGCGCGCCGGCAGCGAGGGCCTGAAAGATCAAGTCGTTCTCTTCGAAGGCCGTCAGCATGATGCATCGGCTGGCCGGAACCAGGGTTTTCAATTCTGCCACGCATTCGATGCCGTTTCGGCGCGGGAGATTGATGTCCATCAGAATCACGTTGGGCTTAAGCCGGGCTAAAGCCGGGATGGCCTCTTCGGCGCTCCCGTGAGAACTGAGGCAAAGGAAACCAGGGGTATCGAGATACTGCACCAGCGTCTGGCGCAGGGCCTCATCATCTTCCACCAGCGAAACAGTGATGTCCATATTCAATCAGGTTTGGTCCAAGGGGACCGTGAGTTCCCAGCGCGTTCCCTGCCCCGGCTGGCTTGCCAGCGCGTCACGCCCCTGGACGGCCTTCATCCGTTCGCGAATGCCGCCGATGCCAGTGCCGGGCCGGGCGGATTCCGACCGGCGGACGACGCTGGTGGGAAGCGAGGTTTTCGCCGGGTCAAAGCCGCGTCCGTTGTCGACGATGCGGATTTGTAAAGCAGCTCGGTCCACGGCAAAGGAGACTTGCACCCGCGTTGCGCCGGCGTGCTTGAGCACGTTGTTGAGCACTTCCTTGACCACGCAAAAGAGATTGTGCCGGACCTCCGCCGAAAGCTGCCGGGCCGGCAATTCGCCGGGCAACTTGATCTCTAACTCCACCGGGGTCAGTTCAAAAAAGGCCTCAGCCTGGCGGCAGATATAATGCACCAGACTTTCCGCGGTGTCATTTTGGGGACTTACGGCCCAGACAATTTCATCGACAGTTTGGATGACATCCCGCGCCGCTTCGGAGACTTGATCGATCTGCCGGCCGCAAACGGAGTCCCGCGGGAGGTCGCGGCGCGCCAGGTCGCTGAGGAAAGAAATGCGGCTCAACTTGCTGCCCAACTCGTCATGCATATCGCGGGCAATGCGCATGCGCTCACCATCAATCGCATGGATGCGTTCGACCCGCTCGAAGGCGCGACGCGATTTGCGCTTTTCGACCTGGTGAATGACTCCGCCCCCGCCCAGCATCAAGGCGAGCGCGCACCCGATCAGGAACCACCAAGTCTGCCAAAAATGGGGCAGGAGGATGAGGTCCGCAGCAGCGCCGACCTGATTCCAATCACCCTGGCTATTACAAGCCACAACCTGAAAATGATAGTGGCCAGGGTAGATATGGTTGTAGTACGCCACGCGGCGCGTGCCAGCATCCACCCAATCGGGATCGATGCCTTCGAGCTTGTATTTGAAACAATTCCTTTCCGGGACCCGGAAGCTCAGGGCGGTATAATGAAACTGGAGTTCGCCCCGGCCAGGGGCAACGGTCAGCGGGCGAGTGGGCGGGTTTGTAGTAGGGAAACTCGCGCCCATCCAAGAACTTAGCGACTCGCCTACTCGCTTTCCATCAGCAACGAGCAACTCGACGAACACAGGCAGCGGAGACTCCTCTGCGATGGGCACAGCGTTCGGATCCACGACGCACAATCCTCGCGTAGTGGCGAACCACAGTCGTCCATCCCGGGTCTTCCAGGCGGCAGGTTTGGCAACGCTATTACAGAGTTCGCTGACCATGCCATCCACCCGGCCGTAGGAAATGCAGTTGAGGTTGCCCGACTTGCCTTGATCGAGATCGTCGAGGTTCCTGCGGCTGAC
>JADGNP010000009.1 GCA_017883425.1 Candidatus Sulfotelmatobacter sp.
CAAGGAGACCGCCACGCTGCCGCCGAAGAATTCCGCGCAGCCCTGGCTCTGTCTCACTCCTACGTTCACGCCCGGGAAGACTTGAAGCGGGTCGAACATTGAAGGCGTTGTGGGGAGATCGCGGCTGCCCCACGTCTCGCGCTCGAGACGCGGGGACTTTCGCAGGGCCCCATTCGCGTTGTTTCGAAAGCCGCTCCGCCGAGCCCATCTGACATTTAGAATCTCGCTGGCATCCAATGGATCATGAAATCATTTCCAGATCACTCTGAAAGGGACGCAATGAAAACCTCGTGCCATGGTGCGCACACCGCAAAGTGGATTCTGGCAGTCGTGCTACTCCCCAGTTCGGTGCTGGCGGAACCCGTCTCTCTCAAGCGCGTCGTCGAACTCGCCCTGACTCACGCCACCGGGACGGCCATCGCCGCTGCCGACGAAGAGCACGCCGCCGCCAGCTATCGCGAACTCCACAATAACTACGTCCCTCAACTCTCGACCGGAGCGGGCCTCGGGTACTCGCATGGCTTTCCCCTCGCCCTGGAGGGATCCGCGCCGTCTCTGTTCAACATCAACGCACAATCCGCGCTGCTCAATCCGTCTTTGCGCGATTTCGTGCGCGCGGCGAAAGTCGATTCCGCCGCAGCCTCTCTGAAGACCAAAGACCAGCGGAACCAGGTCATCCAGGACGCTGCCCTGAGCTATGCCGAACTGGCCAAATGGGAACAGCGCCTGGGCCGGCTTCAGGAAACCGAGACCGCCGCCAACAAGATGCAAGCCGCGGTCGCCGAGCGCGTCAAGGAAGGCGTCGACAGCGAGCTCGACGGTACCCGGGCCCGCCTTTCGGCGGCTCGCGTCCGTCTGCGCGTCGCCGAGGCACAAGGGGCCGCCGACGTGCTCCGCGAACACCTCTCCAAACTCACGGGACTTCCTGCCGCGAACATTCAGACGGACCCTGACTCGATTCCCGCGCCTCCCGCCGCCGCCCCGAACCAAGACGCTGCAAAAGACGCTGCCGCCTCCAATCCCTCGGTGCAAGCCTCGGTCGAACACGCCCGCGCGCAATACTTGCGGGCTCAGGGAGAGCACAGAGCTCTTTGGCCGAGCGTCGACTTCGCGGCGCAATACGCCTTGCTCTCAAAATTCAACAACTTTCAGAACTACTACATCCCCTCGAAGCCCTGTACCACGTCACTCGGCGAATTTCTGTGCGTAACTAACAACTTCCAGCAGAACAACGCCACCGTCGGCGTCAGTATCCGATTCCCTCTGTTCAACGCGTTGCAGCGCTCCCGCGCCCAGGCGGCCGATGCCGACGCCCTGAAAGCGACCAAACAAGCGGAAGCCGCCCGCAACCAGGTGTCGGAAGAAACATTGCGTCTGGAGCGCTCCGTAGCGCAAATGCAAGCCGCGCGCGACGTGGCCCAACTGGAGTACGAAATTGGGGAGAAGAGTCTGACCGCCGTCCAAACCCGCATGGACGCCGGCACCGCCACGCTGCACGATCTTGACGACGCCCGCTCGCAAGCCAGCGAACGCTTCATCGCCCTCCAGGACGTGATCTTCGAACTCGAGCGCAGCCAACTCGGCGTCCTGCGCTCCACCGGAGACCTGGAAAAATGGGCTCTCGGCACGCCTTAGGACGACTATTGAAAGGTAAGGAGATTAGGAACGGGACGGGCTCAGTCGGCCGCAGGCCGGACGTCGGTTCGCCGCACACCGACTCGGCGCTTCACCCGCAGCGTCCCCCGGAAACCAGCGCCGGAGGCGCGTCGCGAAGATAGCCCAGCGCTTCAGCGCTGGGGTAAGCGCACACAACTCAACCGCGTCCCGGAGGGACGCCTGAATCGCCAAATTCCTACAACTTCCCGCGCAACGTCTTCACCAACTGACGAATTGCTTTCTCATTGCGCCGGTACCAGCGCCACTGCCCCTTCTTCGTCGCGTCCACCAGGCCCGCCTTCGTCAGGATCGCCATGTGGTGAGAAATCGTCGGCTGCGAAAGGCGGACGCGTTCTTCAATGTCCCCCGCGCACAGGCATGGTCTGGTCGTGGCCGGTTTCTGCCCCTTTGTCTCTGCCTCGCCTTCCTTGAGAGCTTGCAGTATTCGGCGCCGGGTCGGATCGGCAATGGCGTGCAGCGCGCGGTCGAGGGATGCTTCGGTGGACGACATGGATGAACTAGGAATAGCGCGGAAATCGATGGGTGTCAATGTAGGGTTACTTGGAAATCGCAGGCAGACCCGCTACTTCTTCAGAATCGGGCTATACCCATCGGCGATCAACCGCGCGCGCATCGTCTCCGCATCTTTAATGTCGGAGAACGGTCCTACCTGCACCCGAAACAGCTTGTCGGTCGGGATCGGAGCCGCTACAAACGCCGGATATTGCTTCTTCTTGAGCGCGTCCACCAGTGAATCGGCGTCTTCCTGTTTGCTGACCGCGGCGACCTGCACGAAATATCCCGCCGTAGGCAGCGTTGTGGTTGGGTCGGGAGTGCCGGCTGGAGGCGTTTGCGCCGGAGTGGCGTTGGCAGGCGCCGTATCCGTTTTCGCGTCGGTTGCCGGCGTCAACTCTGGGTTGGCATTTTTCTGCTCCACCGACTTATAGAATGTCATGGGCGGCGCGGCCGCGGATCCACTGCTTGCCTTGCTCGTCCCCGGAACGGTCTGCGGCGCAGTGGCCGCGCTGGCCGTGCTAATTGCCGGCTCCGATTTCCGTCCCAGGGAATACCCCAGCGCGAAGAACAGCGCGCAGATCCCGACCAGGCCGAAGAACAAAACCAGCAGTTTGCCCGTGCCCAGTGTAATTTCCGTATCTTGTGACGAAGCCATAACTCAACCCCCGGCAATTTTCGGCGCGACTTGTTCGGCTCCTTTTCCTTACGCAGTCTTCGCTGGTGCAGCGTTGTCGCCTTGTCCCAACAACTTCTGCAGTCCCGAGAAGAAGTCCACCGGAACCGGGAAAATCACAGTCGTATTTTTCTCCACGCCAATCTCGGTCAGAGTCTGCAAGTAGCGCAGCTGCACGCTGACCGGCTCGGTGGCCAGCAGATGGGCCGCGTCCACCAGTCTCTGCGCGGCCGAGAATTCGCCTTCCGCGTGAATAATCTTCGACCGCTTCTCGCGCTCGGCCTCGGCCTGCTTGGCCATGGCGCGCAGCATCGACTCCGGCATGTCGACCTGCTTGACCTCGACGTTGGTGACTTTCACGCCCCAGGGCGAGGTGTGGGTGTCAAGAATGCTCTGCAGGCGCAGATTGATTTTTTCCCGGTGCGCAAGCAGTTCGTCCAATTCCTGCTCGCCCAGCACCGATCGCAGCGTGGTCTGGGCGAATTGCGAGGTCTGATACACGTAGTTGGACACCTCGACCACGGCCTTGTTCGGATCGATCACGCGCAGGAAGATGACGGCGTTCACCTTCAGCGTGACGTTGTCGCGGGTAATGATGTCCTGGGGCGGAACCTCGAGTGCCTCCTGCCGTAGCGACACCCGCACGATGCGGTCGACGGGCGCGAAAACCAGAGCTATGCCGGGCCCCTTGGCGGTAGATAGCAACCGACCCAGGCGAAAGATGACGCCGCGCTCGTACTCGGCCAAAATCTTGATGGAACTGAGAAGGTATATGACAACAATAACGATGATGATCGTGCCGAAACCAAAGCTAAGAGATTCCACAGACGCCTCCACCCTTCGGAGTGCGAAGAACACTCCTACCGCGGATTGTATAGCAGCGCCGACCAGGCGGCGCGAAAATCACGGGGAGGATGGTTGCTTGGCTTGATGCGCCAGCCATCGGAGCCTGTGCCGCCAGGCAAGTCGGCCAGAGGAAACCATCCGGCCCGGCCGTGGGCAACGGCATGCGTAACCGGAGAGAGTTAACAGTTCAGAAGGTCGCGAATGAGCCGGACGGGTGTACACTTGGGGCCGTTTTCGCGACCAAAAAATGCTCAGCTACTCGTGTGGACCCGACCAGCCGTTGTGGCAGAAAACGATAGGCCAAGTGCTCGATCAGACTGTCGAACGCTGGGGCGATCGTCTGGCATTGGTTTCCCGTCATCAATCGAAACGGCACAGTTGGCACGAATTGCGCGAACTGGCGGATTGCGTTGCGCGCGGGCTGCGCTCACTCGGAATCACGCCCGGAGATCGGGTTGGGCTGTGGTCCACCAACTGCGTGGAATGGGTGATGGTGCAGTTGGGTTGTGCCCGTGCAGGAGCAATCCTGGTGAATGTGAATCCCGCGTATCGCACCCATGAGCTGGCATTCACCCTGCGCAAGTCGCGGATGAAGGCGCTG
The DNA here is from genome assembly GCA_017883425.1 of Candidatus Sulfotelmatobacter sp. Classification (GTDB taxonomy): domain Bacteria; phylum Acidobacteriota; class Terriglobia; order Terriglobales; family Acidobacteriaceae; genus Sulfotelmatobacter. Next base: position 4,293 of record JADGNP010000009.1, read on the forward strand.
TTTCTCTGGGAGCGCGACAGCCGCGCCGACTATGCCCAGATCCTCAACGAGGCCCGTCACGGCCACACACTGCCCCTCGAACACGTGGTTGTCTTCGGGACAGCGGCGTGGGAAGACTTTCTGCGAGCCCCAGGCGACGTCCGCGGGGCCATCCAGCCCGAAGACGTGGCCAATATTCAGTACACCTCGGGCACCACCGGCATGCCCAAGGGAGTGCTGCTGACGCATCGCAATCAAGTCAATAACGGCAAGTTCCTGGCACAAGGCATGCGTTACACGGAGCGCGATCGCATCTGTGTTCCGGTGCCGCTGTACCACTGCTTCGGATGCGTAATCGGAACCATGTCGGCGCTGGCGAGCGGGGCGGCCATGATCTTTCCAAACTGGACATTCGATGCCTGTGCCACGCTCCAGGCGGTCGAAGCAGAGGGTGCGACATCGCTCTACGGCGTGCCCGCCATGTTCATCGCAGAATTGGGCCTTCCGGAGTTCAACAACTTCAAGCTGACAAGTCTGCGCACTGGGATGATGGCTGGCGCACCGTGTCCCGTGGAGGTAATGAAGCGGGTCATGGGCGAGATGCATTGCCAAGAGCTGACCATCGGCTACGGTCAGACGGAGAGCACACCGGTCGTGACGATGTCGGCAGTCGACGATCCGGTGGAGATCCGAGTCTCGACGATTGGCAAGGCGCTACCGTGCACGGAAATGAAGATCGTGTCTCCACTGGATAACAACACGATGCCGACGGGCGAACGGGGCGAAGTGTGCGCCCGTGGATATATGGTGATGAAGGGCTATGACGACGAGCCCGAGGCGACGGCGCGCGCCGTAGATCGCGAAGGCTGGCTGCATACGGGAGATCTCGGCGTGATGAGTCAAGACGGATACATTCACCTGACCGGCCGCGCCAAAGACATGTTCATCCGCGGAGGCGAGAATGTTTATCCGCGCGAGGTGGAAGAGTTTCTGTACACCCACCCGAAAGTGGCCGAGGTGCAGTTGGTCGGAATCCCGGATGAACGTCTGGGGGAAGTGGGAGTGGCATGGATACGGCTGAAAACGGGCGAAAGCGCCACTGCGGACGAGATTCGCGCCTTCTGTGACGGCCACATTGCCTACTTCAAGATCCCCCAGCACATCCGGTTTGTAGATGCATTCCCGATGACGGTGACCGGGAAGATTCAGAAGTTCAAGATCCGGGAGATTGAAACAAACGAGCGCGGACTGGAGAGTTTGTCGAAGCGCGAGACAGCGTAAGGCCGCTTCCGGAAGGACTTCTTTCCGATCAGCCGCTGCCGTCCGTCAGGGCGCCGCCAGGCCTACTGCGCCGCCCTCGCTACCTGGATCCGGCTCGCGTCCACCTGGATCGACCGCTGAATCTCCATCTCGATCGAAGTCCCGACCTCCAGTTTCACCTCCGGACCGTGTTTGAGCAGCGCCCACGCGACCCCGCCCGCCATTCCGGCGAGCCCACCGTACCGCGCGCCGTTCAAGCCCCCGGCTGCCAACCCACCGATGCTCCCGACGGTGCCGCCAACGGCGCCGCCTTTCGCGGCATCCTCGATCCTCTTCGTGGTGTCTTTGTCCGCTTGGATTGTCCCTTCCTTATCCTTCACGCTGTTGCTGTCCGCCCCAGGCGTATTCTCCACCGATGCGGGCAGCATCACCGTGTAGCCGCTCGGATAAATCATCGACGTGAAGTGAATCAGGATTTCCGCGCGCCCTTTCATTCGCCCCGCGCGCTCCGTATGCATGATCTTGCCCTGGATATACGTCCCCGCCGGGATCAGAATGCGGTCATTCGTCACAAAGGGAAATGCAGTCTCGGCATATACGGCGTCGCCCTCGCGAGCATTCTTGGTCGAGATGGCCTGCTTCAGCACCAGTGGGACTTTTGTTCCCGCAGGAATCACCGCCAGATTCGGATCCGGCGCCTCTGCGAGGGTGGCCCCAGCCGGACCGGCACTCACCTCTTTCGCTTGCGCCGAAGCATTCGATTGGGCCGCAGCCGAAGTGCTGGCATCCGGCGGCTTAGCCGTATCCGCCGCCTGTCCCCAAGCCATCCCTGAAACCAGCAAAACGGTTAATAGTGCTCGCATTACGAACCTCCCGACGCAACAGAAGCGCTTATTCTCAAATTAAGCGTAATCCGCCCGAGAATGCTATGCAACTATCAGGCTGAGATGCGGCTTCTTCCCATCTAGCTGCCCCGGCGAACCTAAACTTGCTGGCGCGCATCCCATCGATTTACCATCGACATTGCGTTAGGAGCAACAAAGAGGTTCTCCATGGGCTTGATACACCATCGAGGCGCCCTCCTGGCAGCCCTTCTCCTTGCTTCCTTTTGCGTTCCGCTCTTATCTGGCCAAGGCCAGGATCAGGCTCCTGCTCCGCGATCGCCACACAGGTGGCTCGATCCTACTGTCAAAGAGGAGTACAAGAAGTGGCTCAGGGAAGACGTCGCGTGGATTATTACCGACGAGGAACGTGCCGATTTCAAAAGTCTCCTGAGCGACAAGCAACGGGATGAGTTCGTCATAGCCTTCTGGGAGCGCCGAAACCCGACTCCGGGCGCGCCGGAAAACAAATTCAAGGAAGAGCACTACCAGCGCATTGCCTACACCAATCAACATTTTGCCTCTGGAAGCGCCGGTTGGAAAACTGATCGCGGCCGTATCTACATCGTATACGGTCCACCAGATGAGATTAAGCGGCATCCCAGCTCTGCAGGACCAGGGACACCGCAACATCCGAACACCCCGGCGAATGCCCGCTATCCCTACGAAGTCTGGCACTACAGGAACATGAAGGGCATACGTCGGGACGTATCCGTCGAATTCGTTGACATCTGCGAATGCGGCGACTACCGCCTGACCGTGGATCCGTCCGAGAAGGAGCCTCCGGGACAGAAGGATTAGGTCAATAACCCAACGGAAGGTAGTTCCGAAACGAAGATGGGATGAGACGACGACTTGTATACCGGTGCTAGCTAATCCAGGCTTGACCGGCTCACTTGTAAATCAAATACTTCTCCCGCACCTTCTGAAACTTCTCCAGCCCCTCCTGCCACTCCTGCGCGATCCGCCGCGGATCCTGCCCGGCCACGAGCGCGTCATATACGCTCTGATTCACCAGCAACTCGGCCATGCGCTCGACTTTGAAATCCGCCGGGTACAACCGCCGCAGGGCCGCCGCCAGTTCAATCCCCAACTCCGGAGCGTCAAATCCATTGCGATCGGTCACAACCAGGTTGACCCCCTCGCACTTCTGTCCGCTGTAGTTGCTCGCCGTCGGCGTAAACGTCACTGGAACGAAGCGCACGCCCGCGATCCCGCGCGCGTTCAAGTAAGCCGCAAGTTCCTTGCTCTTCATCCACGGCGCCCCCAGCAACTCAAACGGAGTATCGGTGCCGCGTCCCACTGAAACATTCGTGCCCTCGATAATCGCCACTCCCGGATACAGGGCCGCCTCGGTCACGCTCCTCAAGTTCGGCGACGGACTCACCCACACCAGCCCTGTGGAATCGAACCAGTCTCCACGCTGCCATCCCTCCATCGGCACCACGGTAAGCTTGGCGTTGATGTTCCGCTCCGCGTTAAACATCTTCGCCAGTTCGCCCATCGTCATCCCAGGCCGCACCGGCATGGTCCAGTAATTCGTGAAATTCTCTCGTCCCGGGTCCGACACCGGACCCTGCACAAACGAACCCGTAACCGGATCGGGCCGGTCCAGCACAATCAGTTCAACGCCAGCCTTGGCCGCGCCTTCCAGAAAATATCCCAGCGTAGTCTCGTAGGTGTAATAACGCGCTCCGGCGTCCTGAATGTCAAACACGACCGCATCCAGATTCTTCATCACATCCGGCGGCGGACGCCGCGCCGCATCTGTCCCCCCATACACGCTGTACACCGGAACCCCGGTCGCAGCGTCCACGGAATTATTGATGCCGGTCGTGTCCAGCGTCCCCGTCACCCCGTGCTCCGGACTGAAGATCGCCTCCAGAGAAACGCCCGGCGCCTTCGCCAGCACATCAATCGTGCGCAGCCCCTGGCTATCGATTCCCGTCTGATTCGTCACCACACCGATTCGCTTCTTCCCCTCCCGCGCCTTCAGCACATCAAACCCGTGCTCTTCGAGCACGTCGATGCCAGTCTTCACGGTCCCATTCCGCGTGCTCATCCGCCGAGCCGCGCTCAGCGCCTCGTTGTAGCCGGTGATGCTCTTCCAGCGCAGGGCTTCCTGCTCCGACGGGCTCAACGCCAGCGCCGCCGCCACTTCCGTCGCGACCTTCGACCGCAGTCCGATCGCATTTCCCTTCCCGCGGGGATGCACCGCATTCGTCAGCAGGATGATGTAGGTCTGAGTCGTCGGATCGATCCACACCGACGTCCCCGTCCACCCGGTGTGCCCAAACGATCCCACGGGCAGCAGGTCGCCGCGATTCGACGATAACGGAGAATCAATATCCCACCCAAACCCGCGCAGCACCGGCGCCGCCGGAGGCTGCTCGGGCGAGGTCATCTTCGCGACCGCCACCGGGGACAAAATTCCTCCGCCGCCATTCAGCAGCGCCTGCGCAAACTTCGCCAGATCATCCGCCGTCGAGAATAGTCCCGCATGGCCCGCCACGCCGCCCATCCGCCGCGCCGTGGGATCATGCACCACTCCTCGCAACATGTGTTCTTTCTCGTCATACTGCGTGGGCGCAATCTTCGGCCGCCACGCCGCCGGAGGCACGAACCGCGTCCGCATCATCTTCAGCGGCGTAAAAACATGCTGCGTCGTGTAAGCGTCCAACGTCTGCACCGATACGCGCTCCAGCAGCGCGCCCAGCACAATAAAATTAATGTCGCTATACACGAATCCTGAGCCTGGCGCGGTTTCGGGCGGCTCGATGAATGCCAGTTGGTAGGCCGTGTTCTTGCCTTCCCACGGCGTCGTCAAGTCCAAGTCGGGCGCCAGCCCCGAGTAATGCGTCATCAACTGCCGTATTGTGATGTCCTCTTTGCCATTCTGCGCAAACTCCGGCAGGTACTTCGCCACCGGATCATTCATCCGCACCCTGCCCTGTTCGACCAGTTGCATGACTGCGGTCGTGGTCGCAATCACCTTGGTCAGCGACGCCAGATCAAACACTGTATCCAGCGTCATCGGCTTGCGCCGCGGCTCGAGAGCGCGGCTCCCATACGCCTTGCGATAGATCACCGCCCCGTCGTGCCCCACTTCCAGCACGGCGCCAGGAATATTCCCATCCGCAACCGCCTGCTCAATGACGAAGTCGACCCCGCTTAGACGGGTAAGCATCGTCGGATGCTTGGCTTCGGCAACTGCCGGGAGGCGGACAAGTGCGAGCACGCCGATGAGGGCGCACGACACGCGGAAGAAGTGCGAATTTGAATTCATTTTGAGGATGATGTCTTGACTGTACACAACTCGGCGAGACGGCTCAAGAAACTCAAGTAAGGGGTACCGTCTGTAGTACACCGCCCCGACCCAAAGAAGGTCGCTCACAAAGGATGTTCCTCTGTGTCCCCTGTGTCCTCTGTGGTAATGAGTCTTCGCCCCTCGCCCAAGCTTTACCCATTCCACCAACTCTGCTATAACCCGCACAGGTCACGAATTTTTCGCGAGCGTCCAAGCCCTGAACAGTCCTCTTCCAACTCTCGTCCAAGCCTTCGAACCTCAGGACAAGACCTTTTCTTCAGCCTTCTCAGTTTTGGAGGGCGCTGTTTCCGCCCGCGCCTTCCCCGCGGCCTCCGTCGCAGTCACGCACCGGGATCGCCTCGTCGCACTTAAATCCTTTGGCCATTTCACCTACGAAACAATTTTCGAGGGTGCCCCACCCTTGTCGTGTTCTTTGCGACAGGGTGGGGATTTTGACGTTAAGCCCGCCACTCTCTTCGACGTGGCCTCCGTCACCAAGGTCGTCGCCACCACCACGACAGCGACGATCCTCTACGAGCGCGGTCAGCTCGAACTCAAAGCTCCTGTAGTCGGTGTCGTCCCCGAATTCATGGCCGACGCCTGCGAAGAGCCCGATCCCCGCCGCCGGGACGTCACCTTCCGCATGCTCCTCGCCCACTCCTCCGGCCTGCCCGCCTATGAGAAGTTGTTCCTCAAGGCACACTCGCGCGATGACCTGTTGCGAGCCGCCTTCACCACTTCCCTCTCGAGAGATCCCGGCACGCGCGCCGAATACAGCGACATCGGATTCATCCTTCTGGGCGCCGCTCTCGAACGCATCGCCGGAGAATCGCTCGATGTTTTCTGTCAGCGCGAAGTCTTCGGCCCGCTCGCGATGATTAACACCACTTTCAACCCGCCCGCCGACAGCCGCGCACAAATCCCACCCACCGCCGATGAACGCACCGAACACCAATGTGGCGCCGGCGCCCCCGCCCGCGAAAAGCCGGCAGCAAAAGCGGCGCCGGGCCCAGGCGAAACCGCGCGCAGCACCTTCCGCCAAAAAATCGTCCAAGGCGAAGTCCAGGATGAAAACGCCTACATCTTGGGCGGCGTCGCCGGACACGCCGGCCTCTTCTCCACCGCCGAAGACCTGGCCCGCTTCGCCCACGCCATGCTCCACGGCGGACGCCCCATCCTCCGCCCTGAAACCGTCGCCCTCTTCACCTGCCGCGAATCCGCGCCGCCCGGCACGTCCCGCGCCCTCGGCTGGGACACGCCCTCCGCCCCCTCGCAGTCTGGAAAGTATTTCGGGCCCCGCTCCTTCGGCCACCTGGGCTACACGGGCACCTCGCTGTGGATCGACCCCGACCGCCAACTCTCGATTACCTTATTGACGAACCGCACCTGGCCTGACTGCGCCAATCAGGCGATCAAGCAAGTCCGCCCCAGATTTCACGACGCTATCATCGAAGCTCTTAACGAATTAGCGTAACGCCCCCGACGCCGCAACGAGTTCACCTCATCACTGCCTGCTTTACCCGCGAGGTACTAAAATAATCTGCTCTCCAGATCCCCCGAAAGGCGCACGACTTGACCCGAACTCGCAAAGCGAAATCCGACCTCCGCCGCCTGCCCACCGAACAGATTCTCCCCGCCGCTACTGATCTCGACCGCATGTCCTCCCTCGACATGGTCCGACTCATTAACCAGGAAGACGCAACCGTCGCCGCGGCGGTCGGTCGCGCGCTCCCGCAGATCGCCCACGCCATCGACGTAGTCGTCGCCGGACTCCGCCAAGGCGGACGCCTCATCTACGTGGGCGCTGGAACCAGCGGACGCATCGGCGCTCTCGACGCCTCCGAGATCCCGCCCACTTTCAATACCGATCCGCGCAGCGTGCAATTCATCATGGCCGGAGGCCCCAAAGCTCTCGCCGCCTCCACCGAGGCCAGCGAAGACGACACCTCCCTGGCCCTGGCGGAAATCAAGAGGCGGAAGCCCGGCAAGCACGATATCGTCCTCGGCATCGCCAGCAGCGGACGCACTCCCTTCACCATCGCCGCCGTTGAATACGCCCGCCGCCGCGGCGCCCGCACCATCGCGCTCACCTGCAACCGCAAATCCCCGCTCGAGCGCGCTGCTGATTTCGCCATCGTCACCGAAGTCGGCGCAGAAGTTCTCGCGGGATCCTCCCGCATGAAAGCGGGCACCGCCCACAAGATGGTCCTCAACATGATCTCCACCGGAGCCATGACCCGTCTCGGCTACGTTTATGGCAACCTCATGGTCAACGTGTGGACTAAGAACGAAAAGCTTGTCCAGCGTGCCATCAGCATCCTCGAACAATCCACCGGAGCCGATCACGACGCGGCGAGCCAAGCCCTCGAAGCCAGCGGCAATCGAACCCCGGTCGCGGTCGTGATGCTGGCCGCCGGCGTGAAGCGATCTAAAGCCGCCGCCGCGCTGAAAAAATCCAAAGGCCACGTCCGCCAAGCCATCGCGATGGCAAAGAGTTAGCGGGTGCCCCATTTCTCGCGTTCTTTGCGAGAAGCGGGTCTTTCCTCTGTGTCCCCAGTGTCCTCTGTGGTTGATTGCCTTCGCCCCTGCTCTCCCAATCAACAACTCCGTCGCGAATTCCCCGCTACAATAGCCGTGCAAGGATTCATCCATGGACAAGTTCGTCATCCGCGGCGGAGAGCCGCTGCTGGGCACCGTGCGCGTCAGCGGCGCAAAGAACGCCGCGCTTCCCTGCATGGCCGCCGCTCTGCTCACCGACCAGCCCGTCATCCTCGAAAACGTTCCCCAGGTCCGCGACATTCAGACCACGCGCAATCTTCTCGCCGCCATGGGCGCCGAGGTGGAACTCGGTTACGGACGCGCCCAGCACCGCACCACCATCCACTGCGCCACCCTCGCCGCTCCTGAAGCCTCTTACGAGCTCGTCAAGACTATGCGCGCCTCCACGCTCGTCCTGGGAGCGCTCGTCGCCCGCTGCGGACACGCCCGCGTCTCCCTCCCCGGCGGTTGTGCCATCGGAGCTCGGCCGATCGACCTGCACATCAAGGGACTGGAACGCCTGGGCGTTAAGATCACGCAGGAACACGGCTACATCGAAGCCAGCGCCGACCGGCTCAAGGGCGCAGAAATTGTCTTCGATAAGATCACCGTCACCGGCACGGAAGACCTGCTCATGGCCGCGACTCTCGCCGACGGCGAAACCCTTCTGCAGAACTGCGCGCGCGAACCCGAAGTCGCCGACCTCGCCGATCTGCTCAGTAAAATGGGAGCGAAGATCGAAGGCGCTGGCACGCCCACCATTCGCGTGAAGGGCGTGAGCAAGCTGAAAGGCGCAAAGCACCGAATCATTCCCGACCGCATTGAAGCCGGTACTTTCATCATTGCCGGCGCCATGACCGGAGGCGATCTCAACATCGCAGGATGCGATCCCTCCCACCTCGGCGCTCTCCTCAGCAAGCTTCACGAAGTCGGAGTCAAGACCAAGACTTCCGCCGACTCCGTCCGCGTCATGGGCGACGATCCTTTCACCGCCGCGGACATGTCGACCGAAGAGCACCCAGGATTTCCCACCGACTGCCAGGCGCAGTTCATGGCGCTGGCCACCCAGGCCGAAGGCACATCGATCATCACAGAAAATATTTTCGAGAACCGCTTCATGCACGCGCAGGAACTGGTGCGCATGGGCGCGAATATCAAGATTGAAGGACGCCGCGCCGTCGTCCGCGGCAAGACCCCTCTGAGCGCCGCCGCCGTGCTGGCCAGTGACCTGCGCGCCTCCGCCTCACTCGTGCTCGCCGCGCTGGTCGCCGATGGCGAAACCATCATCGACCGGGTCTACCACATCGACCGTGGCTACGAACACATTGAAGAAAAGCTAAAAGGAGTCGGCGCGCAAATCCGCCGCATCGGAGAGATGTTCCCCAAGAAAGCCGCCGCCGTAAAGTGAAGGCTTAACCACAGAGGACACAGAGGACACAGAGGCTCGCAGAACCCACGCCGTTCTCTGTGCTCCCTGTGTCCTCTGTGGTTCAAACTCTTAGTGCTCTAGAGATTTCTTCCGCCCCACCGAAACGTTTTCGCTCCCTCCTACACTATCCCGATTAGGAGGTTCTCTCTCATGCCCATTCGCGAAATTTACCTTGCCCATGAACTCGACGCAGCCTGGATTATCGCCCTGTGGAAAGCCATCCACGGCGGCGATCCCAGCCCGGAACAAGTTGCGGCCCAGGCCATTGCCGCTCTTGCGCAGTACGTCAGTGCCCCGGCCCAAGTCTCGTTCTCCTTCCCCGAATTGAAAGCGCAATTCGCCAACCTCGGAGTGCAAGTCACCGAACGCGCCGAGGAGGCCGCACAGGCCGCCAAGCCGCAGTTGGCCATGTCCGCGGACGGCGAGCGCGAGTTCCGCCTTCACCAGTATTGCTTCAAGTTCAAGGGGGAAACTTTCTGCACGGAACTGCCCGCCCTTACCCACTTGCCAACCGCCGCCTGAAACGCGAGTGGAATCCCACCTGCCAGGTTCACCTGCCTCGTCGCGGGAAGCCCCGCCCTTGCATCCTCTGCAAGGGTGGGGATCGCTAACCGCCGGCCCTTGCCTCAAATCGATCCGCAAATCGTAGCCGCCTGCCGCGAAAAGAATCCGAATTTTGGCACCGCAAAATCGGGCACGCCAAAACCAACGAGCACCACGCCTGCAGAGCCTTCCGCTCCGCAGTGATCTGAGATAGACGGAGCTTCGACAAGAATTGATGGCCAGATTCAAATCGCCCTGTCATTCTGAGCGAAGTAGTTGCGGGTGCCCCATTTCTCGCGAGCCTATTGCGTGAGAAGCGGGGATTTTGACTCTGGCCCTCAACCCTATCGAGATAAACTTCCACTTCTGGTATCTTTCAATCCTGTTCTTCGCTCCTGAGCGCCAATCCGTATGGGACACATTGAGAAGACCGTATTCATCAGCTATCGCCGGACGAACTTTTCCTGGGCGCTGGCGATCTTCCAGAACCTGACCCAGAACGGCTTTGATGTGTTTTTTGACTACACGGGCATCAACAGCGGCGATTTCGAAAGCGTCATCCTCGAGAACATCAAGGCACGCGCCCATTTCGTTGTCCTGTTGACCCCCTCTGCCCTCGAGCGTTGCGGCGAACCGGGAGACTGGCTGCGCCGGGAGATCGAGACGGCGCTCGAGGTCAAGCGCAACATCATCCCCCTTATGCTGGAGAACTTCGACTTCGGCGCTCCCGGAATCGGCAGCCAGCTCACAGGCGATCTCGAGGCCCTAAAGAGCTACAACGGACTCCGCGTCCCACCCGAGTATTTCTTCGAGGCGATGGGTCGCCTGCGTGACAAGTATCTAAGCGTGCCACTGGATGCCGTGCTGCACCCCGCTTCCCGATCTGCGAAACGAGCTGCAGTGGATCAGCAGGCCGCAGCCGCCAGCGCGCCGCCAGTTCAGGAAAAGGAATTGACCGCAGGAGAGTGGTTCGAGCGCGGACTCAGCGCCGTTGACCTCGACGAAAAGCTGCGCTGCTATAGCGAGGCCATCCGTCTCAAGCCTGACTACACCAACGCCTGGATCAATCGAGGCGTTGCGCGCGAAGGCGATCTGGATGGCGCACTGGAGGACTTCAACGAGGCCATCCGCCTCAAACCCAACAATGCTACCGCCCTCTACAACCGCGGAATTGCGCGCAGCGACAAAGGCGATCCGGATGGCGCGTTGCAGGACTACAGCGAGGCCATCCGCCTCAAACCCGACGACCCTGCCGCCTTCAGTAATCGTGGAATTGCGCGCAAAGACAAAGGCGATCTGGATGGCGCGCTGGAGGACTTCAACGAGGCTATCCGCCTCAAGCCCGACTATGATGCCGCCTTCAACAATCGCGGCATTGCACGCAAAGCCAAAAGCGATCTGGATGGCGCGCTGGAGGACTTCAACGAGGCTATTCGCCTCAAGCCCGAACGGCGACCAGGCCAAAGTCGAAAAGATGATTCGTGATTTGAGGAACCCACCGGCCAATTGAACCGCCATTCGGCGCCGCCAACAACTTGGTCTATCCGTGTGAATCCGCGAAAATCCGTGGCAAAGAACTTCCCCCTCGTGCTATTATGCCGCCCGTACCTCGCGGGCCCCGTGCGCCTGCCGTTCTTCCCGGCAGCGCCACAGACAATGAGGCGGCCCTACCTGCGTTCCCTTCGCAAGGAGCGTGGATGGAGGCGTTGCGAACACACAATCCCGGTGTGCGTCGCGCCTCCCGATGCAGCAGGCGGCGCCCACCCATCACCTAAATGAAGAGGAGACACCATGAAATTCCAGAAGCTCACGCCCAATCTTGTCGTCCGCGACGTCGCCGCCGCCATGGAGTTCTATCGCTCCGTGCTCGGCTTTCAAACTGCTATCACCGTCCCCGAACAGCCGCCGTATGTTTTCGGCTCGGTCACGGCGGGCACAGTGGAGATTTTTTTCAACGACCAGAAAGCTGTGGCCGCAGATTATCCCGCACTCGGCGCCAAGCCCATCGGCGGCAGCCTCACTCTTTTCCTGGAAGTTGAGGGGATCGAAGAGGTCCTCGCTGCCGTCCAGAAGAGCGGAGCAAGAATCACTATGCCGCTGAAAGAGCAGTTCTACGGCATGCGCGAGTTCGCGTTCGAGGATCCGGAAGGTTGGGTAGTGACGATCGCAGAAAGAACCAAGCAGTAAATGCGTTGAACCACGGAGGCACGGAGACACAGAGAAAGTCTTTTCTTGATTTGTTCTTCTCCGTGACTCTGTGCCTCTGTGGTGAAAAGATTTTCGTCGGACAAAGCCCCCAGCAGCAGCGCAATGCCAATCTTCCTCATTCGATATTCTCCGAACTTGTAATCTCACCGGCCGAAATCTGCCCGAAGACTCACACCACGTCCTCTGGCACAAACAAAAAGGACCGCAAATGTTTCTGCGGCCCCTTTGGTTTATCCGTGTAAATCCGTGAACATCCGTGGCAAAAGCCTTAGTGCCGCCCTCCGCCTCCGCCACCGCCACCGGGACGCCCGCCACGTCCACCGCCGCCCCCACCGGGCCGTCCGCCGCGCCCGCGACCACGTCCGCCGCCTCCACCAGGACGCCCGCCGCGTCCGCCGCGGTCTCCTCCACGATCACCACTACGCGGACGATCGCTGCCGCCGGTACTCACGTGCGGAGCACCTTCGCGATTGAAGTTCGGCTCGGCATCCGGTTCATTGGGAAAATCGCCGCCGCCCTCAATCACGAGCGAACCCGTCAAAGCAGGTTCGCCCTCCGCCGCCGGCGCCGGCGCCATCTCAGTAAGAGGAGGAGCTTCCCCGCCACCCATCTTCGCGCGCTGCTCTTTCAGAATCGCCTTGCGCGACAGCCGGATGCGGTTGCCTTCCACTGCCAGCACCTTCACCAGCACCTGGTCGCCTTCCTTCAGTTCGTCGCGAACATCGGCAATGCGATGCTCGGCCACTTCGCTGATGTGCAGCAGCCCGTCAGTGCCCGGCAGAATCTCCACAAACGCGCCGAAATCGGCCAACCGCGTGACTTTGCCCAGGTAGGTCTTCCCTACCTCGGCCGTCGCCGTGATGTCGCCGATAATCTGCAGCGCCTTCGCCGCCGATGCCTGATCGCTCGACGCCACCTTGACCAGTCCGGAGTCTTCCACGTCGATCTTTACTCCGGTCTGCTCCACGATGCTGCGAATCATCTTGCCGCCCGGCCCGATCAGATCGCGAATCTTGTCGACCGGGATCTGCACCGTGTAGAAGCGCGGCGCGTAATCGGAAATCTTCTCGCGCCCCGACGTGATGACTTCTTCCATCTTGCCCAGGATGTGCAGTCTTCCACGCTGCGCCTGCGCCAACGCTTCGCGCATGATCTGCGAAGTGATGCCGGCAACTTTAATATCCATCTGCAGCGCGGTGATGCCATCTTTCGTCCCGGCAACTTTGAAGTCCATGTCGCCGTAGTGATCTTCCGCGCCCGCGATGTCGGTCAGAATGGCGTACTGCTCGCCTTCCTTCACCAGTCCCATCGCAACTCCGGCAACCGGAGCTTTCAGCGGAACGCCCGCATCCATCAGCGCAATCGATGCCCCGCAAACCGTGGCCATCGACGACGATCCATTCGACTCGAGAATGTCGGCAACCACGCGCATGGCATAGGGCCACGTTTCCTCGGTCGGCAGAACTGCCGAAATCGCCCGCTCGGCCAGGGCGCCGTGTCCAATCTCGCGCCGTCCAGCCCCACGCATAAATGCAACTTCTCCCACCGAAAACGGTGGAAAGTTATAGTGAAGCATGAAGCGCTTCTTGGCTTCTCCCTCGAAGCCTTCAAGGCGCTGCATATCGTCGCTGGTGCCTAAAGTTGTAGTGACCAGCGCCTGGGTTTCGCCGCGGGTGAAAATCGCGCTGCCGTGGGTTCTGGGCAGGACTCCCGCTTCGATCCAGATTTCGCGGACTTCGTCGAAGGCGCGGGCATCGGGGCGGCGCTTCTGGTTGATGACCTGCTCGCGGAAGATGCGCTCGCGCAGGGCCTCGTAGTAGTGGTCGAGTTTCTTCTTGGCATCGTCGTCATCTTCCGGCAACTCGGCGGCCAACTTCTTTTTGATGTCTCTGACCAGCGTGTGGCTTTCTGCTTTGGGGTGCTTCTTGGTATCGAGGGCGTCCGCTACGTCGGCACCGACGCGCTTTTTCAGATTGTTGTAATAGGCGTCATCGAATTGCGGAGGCTCGACCTTGCGCTTGGGCTTGCCGACCTTGGCGCGGAGGTCGTCGATGGCGGCACAGATCTTCTTGATCTCGGTATGGCCGAACTCGATCGCGTCGAGGACGGTATCTTCTTTGACTTCTTTGGCGCCGGATTCGATCATCACGATGCTGTCGGAAGTTCCCACGACCATGATGTTGACCAGGCTCTCGCGCATCTCGTTGTACGTGGGATTCACGATGAACTGTCCGCTGACCATGCCGACGCGCACTGCGCCGATGGGACCGAGGAACGGAATGTCGGAGAGCGTGAGCGCGCAGGAGGCGCCGTTGATGCCAAGTACGTCGGGATCGTTATCGGTGTCGGCGGAGAGCACGAAGGCGATGACCTGGGTCTCGCACTTGAATCCCTCGGCGAACATGGGCCGGACCGGCCGGTCAATCTGGCGGCTGGTGAGAACTTCGCGCTCACTCATGCGGCCTTCGCGCTTGATGAAGCCGCCGGGGAAACGTCCGCCGGCGTAGGTGTATTCGCGGTAATCGACGGTGAGGGGAAAGAAATCGATGCCTTCGCGAGGATCGGGGTTGGCGACGGCGGTGGCCAGGACGACGTTTTCGCCGAGCCGGACGACGGCGGCGCCGTGCGCCTGCTTGGCGAGCTTTCCGGTTTCAAATGAGATTTGTTTGCCGCCGGCGAGATTGACTGTAACGCTAGTTGCTTCTGGTTTCATGATTCATTCCTTTGCGATGGAGCCGATGCCGAGGTAAGTGCGAACCTGTGGGTGCAAGGCTGTGGGTGCCCCATTTCTCGCGCGTTTTGTACGCGAGAAGTGGGGATTTTGACTTCCTCCCCGACAAGGGACACCTCATCCGCAGCGATGCTGTGAGAGATATTCGTAGCGCTTGAAAAACGCACGTGTGGAGATTTCCTCGATGCTGGACCGTCTCTCCAGAGACGGATTCCAGAAATAGCCCGGAAGCGCGTTACGCTGTGGGTGCCCCATCCTTCTTTCGCGTTCTTTGCGAAAGAGGGTGGGGATTTTGACTCCACCCCGGGCCAAGCGGTTACTTGCGGATGCCGAGTTTGGTAATGACGGTCTTGTAGCGCTCGGAATCGTATTTCTTCAGGTAGTCGAGCAAGCTACGCCGCTTGCTGACCAGCATGAGAAGGCCGCGGCGCGAGCCGTGGTCTTTCTGGTGCGTCTTGAAGTGCTCCGTCAATTGGCCAATGCGTTCACTGAGCAACGCGATCTGGACTTCGGGACTGCCGGTATCGCTGGGATGCGTGCCGTACTGGTCGATGAGGGATTTCTTGTGCTCTCTGGCTAACACTTGCCTGGTGCACTCCTGTCTTTAATCGATTGTCTATGTGACGTTTACAGAGTATCACGGCGTACGACGGACCGTAAAGATCTTACCCCCCGATCTTACCCCCCGACAGTAGGCGGGGTGCCCTCGGGTTCCCTACCCTCCCCTGCTCTCGTGGTTGTTTTCAACTCTGGAGGGTGCCCCGTTCAAACTCCGCTTGAGCGGGGATTTTGACTCTGATGTCCATTCGTCACAGACTCCCCTCAGGGGGCGGGTTTCGAAAACCTCAAGGGGCCGTCTCGTGATGGGATCCCTCGGCCGCCCAGCCGGACGGACGAATGCGTCCGTCCCTACACGAGCATCGTGAACGCTGCCGGGAAAAGAAAAGCGGGTTCCTCCACTCCGCCGTCGCATTCGCTCCGGCTCCGGTCGGAATGACAAGGACTTTCCCTTCGCGTGCCCGAGGAACGACAAGGACTTTTGCGCCCGAACATTTTCAGGCGCGACGGATCTCCTCTAGCATGCGCTGCCTCAGGATACGGTTCGCGCGGGTCTGGTAGCCCTTGCCGGGCTTCTTCAGCCAGGCGACTACGTCGGCGTCGAGGCGCATCGAGACAGCCTGTTTCACGCCGGACTTCATCTTTCGCTTCTTCGGGGCTTGCTCCGTTCTTGCGTTGCTGACCCACGGCTTGCGCCGTGGGCTGTATTCTTTCGCCCCTTCGGGGCTGTGGCGGCTCGGCTAGGGCTTGGGGGGCGGGTGGCCCCCGCGCAAGAACTCTGGCGGATATCTCTCCACGGCAAATCCCCACTCTAACGTCGCAAACTGCGCGACGTTAGAATGGGGCACCCTCGGGTTCCTGCCGCTTCCCTGCGCTCGTGGTCGTTTTCAGCTCTTGAGAGGGTGCCCCGTTCAAGCTCCGCTGGAGCGGGGATTTTGACTCGGATGTCCGTTCGTCACAGACTCCCCTCAGGGGGTGAGTTTCGAAAACCTCAAGGGGCCGTCCCGTGATGGGATCCCTCTGCCGCCCAGCCGGACGGACGAATGCGTCCGTCTCTACACGAGCATCGTGAACCCCTGACGGAAAAAGAAAAGCAGGTTCCTCCACTCCGCCGTCGCATTCGCTCCGGCTCCGGTCGGAATGACAAGGACTTTCCCTTCGCGTGCCCGAGGAACGACCAGGACTTTTGCGCCCGAACATTTTCAGGCGCGACGGATCTCCTCCAGCATGCGCTGCCTCAGGATGCGGTTGGCACGGGTCTGGTAGCCCTTGCCGGGCTTCTTCAGCCAGACGACTACGTCGGCGTCGAGGCGCATGGAGACGGCCTGTTTCACGGGACGATAGAACCTGCCCCGCACTGCGTCTTTCCACGCGGCCGGTGGGAGTTCCGGGATGTCGGAGGTGTCGATTTGATCGTCGGACATAGGGCGTCCGTTCCTGCCGCAAGGGACGCGAGATGCCTCGGGCGTTCCGGGCCATGCGAAGCCCTTATCACTGCAAAGTAAGAAGTCCTTGTCATTCCGACCGGAGCCGGCGCGAATGCGACGGCGGAGTGGAGGAACCTGCTTTCCCTTCCGAGCCCAAG
This sequence comes from Candidatus Sulfotelmatobacter sp., assembly GCA_017883425.1. GTDB lineage: Bacteria > Acidobacteriota > Terriglobia > Terriglobales > Acidobacteriaceae > Sulfotelmatobacter. Next base: position 21,312 of record JADGNP010000009.1, read on the forward strand.
GACAGATCCGCGGGTGCCCAATCCTTTCGTGTCCTTTGCGAAAGGGTGGGAACCGCGGACCCCGACGTCTCACGCGCGCCGAATTTCCTGCAGCATGCGCTCTTGCAGAATGGGGTTCGCGCGGGTCTGGTACCCTTGCCCGGATTCTTCAGCCAGGCGACTCCGGGGCTGAACTGGGCGCGGCGTCGACCACGGGAACGTTTCAGGATTTTGGCGGGGACGAAAAGCAGGTTCCTCCACTCCGCCGTCGCATTCGCTCCGGCTCCGGTCGGAATGACAAGGACTTCCCAATGACAAGGACTTCCCAATGACAAGGATGTCCCAGTGACAAGGACTTCGACTTTGCGTGGCACTCGGTAGGTCTCAGATCAACGTCAAAGGCAGCGGGCAGGAGTGCCCGCTCCACACGACCATTCACACGACCATTCTCATTTGAGGCGGAGGAGGTGCCAGGCTTCGCGGACTCCTCTCCCGCCACCGAGGTAGGTCACCGCTGCGGATCAAACTCGAGCTTTACGGTCAGGACTCCTTCAACAGACCATCCACTCATCTTCGTGCCAAGAACCTCGCCGAATTCAACGGCGGTTCATCAAATAGGGCGTATGATTAAAGAGATGCCTTATATCTCGGAACATCTCTCCAGCCTTCGCCAGGAAATTGCTGATTTGCGCAACTTGAACGCCCGGATCTCGGAAAAGGGCGCGCACAGCGCGGTCGATCAGACAGCTCTCGAGTTGCGCACCAACCGCCTGCGCGAGATCAAGCAAGAATTGTCGAAGATCCTCAACCGTCCCGACGATCCCAAGGTCTGGTGGGAGCGATCGCGAAGGCCGCAGCAGCAGGCTTAAGCCGCGAGCTAATCACAGTGGCCCACGTTTCGGGGGATTCGAAACGTGGGCCGCCAATTTCAAATAGCAGCACCCCTCTCCCCGCCTTCCGTTTCGTTTCCCTTTCGAAATTCCGCTCTCTGGACTCACCCACACTCATGCCGCCAGCGTTGCACCTACGGCCTTGAGAGCGGCATCGATTCCGTCGGCATTTGGGATGCCGCCTTGCGCCATATCCTTGCTGCCGCCGCCGCGTCCGCCCAGCTTCGTCATTGTTTCTTTCATGAGCGCCCCCATGTCGAAGGGCTGGCCTGCGGACTGCGCGAAGACCAGCGATGGCTGCGGCGAAGTCGTCGCCAGAATCGCGACCGCGTGGGGAGAGAGACGAGTCAGTTTCTGGGCCAGCAGCTTGACGAAGTTCAGGTCGCGATCGGAGAACGTCCGGACGACGAGTTTGCGTCCGTCGGCTTCAGGAGTCTCTGCGAGCAGCGCGGCTGCCTGAGCGGAGGCGAGTTCTTCCTGCGACTGCTCGCGTTGTTTGCGCAGAGACCTTATCTCGTCGAGCGACTTGCGGGCCTGCTGCGGCACATCATAAAGGTGCGCGGAGAAGAGCGCGGCGGTTTCGGTGAGTGTGGTGAAATCGCGGCGCGCAGTGGCCACGGCACGCTGTCCGGCAACGAATTCCACGCGCCATCCCTGGCGAACTTTTTCTATTTTTCGCAGCAGGATGCTGGCAATCTGTCCGGTCTGCGACACGTGGGTGCCGCCGCATGCCGTCAGGTCGAAGTCGCGGATGTCGATGAGGCGCAGTTCGTCGTGCTCGGCGGGCGGCAGTTTGCGCAGGCCAAGCTGGGCTGCCTCATCGCGGGTCACGAAGCGGATGTCGACGGCACGGTTCTCGAGAATGATCTCGTTGGCGAGGCGCTCGGCCGATTCGATTTGCTCTTTGGTTAGCGCCGGCGCCTCGAGATCAATGGAGCAATAATCGTCGGCCATGTGGAACGAGACGGTCGGCATGTTGTAGAGACGGATGAAGGCGGCGGAGAGGACATGCTGTCCGGAGTGCTGCTGCATGTGGTCGCGGCGGCGGGTGGCGTCGATCTGGCCATGGACGCGGGTTCCGGGCTTCAGATCTTTCGGGGGCGCCTCCAGATAGTGGACGACTCGGCCGTTTTCGGCGTCAGCGACTTCAGCAACGCGGAGTTTCACGTTCGGGTCGGAGGTGATCCAGCCGGTGTCGAAGACCTGGCCACCGCTGGTGGGATAGAAAGCGGTGCGGTCGAGAACGAGCGCGGGACGCGGGGATTCGATCACTTCGCGGATTTCGGCGTCGAAGTCGTAGAGGAAGGAGTCTTGGTAATAGAGTCGGGTGGTCATGGGGAAGAAACCATTTAACCACAGAGGACACAGGGGAACACGGAGGAGTGCGGGATCAGCACGGCTTAATATGGGCCGATTATTCCTCCGATTTGGCGAGTGGCTGGCTTCGACTGCGCGTGCGAGTCGCCCGCGCCCACACGGGCATCCAGGACATCTAGATACTTCAGGCCACTGCCGGTGTTGAACAGGACCACCGTATCTTCCGGCTTGAAGAATTCACTGGCGCGGAGTTTGCGGTAGGCCACCAGAGACGCGGCACCTTCGGGGGCGGCGAAAATGCCTTCGACCTTGGCCCAATGGCGCGTGGCGTCGAGAATCTCTTCGTCGGTCGCGCTGACAGCTGTGCCTTTGCTCTTCCTTAATATGTCGAGAATCAGATAGTCGCCGTAGGGCTTGGGGACACGCAGGCCCGAGGCCAAAGTCGCGGCGTTGGGCCACATTTCGGAGGCCGGCTTGCCTTCCTCCCACGCTTTCACGATGGGGGCGCAACCGGAGGATTGGACCGTGATCATTTTCGGACGCTCGGAGCCGATCCAGCCCAGGGCTTCCATTTCTTCAAACGCTTTCCACATCCCTAACAGGCCGACGCCCCCGCCGGTTGGATAGATGATGCCCTGCGGGATTCTCCAGCCCAGTTGCTCGGCGACTTCGTAGCCCATGGTCTTTTTGCCTTCGACGCGATAGGGCTCTTTGGTAGTGCTGACATCGAACCATCCGTCTTTTTCCCAGAAGCTTTCTTTTTTCAGGTCGGCGACTTTGCGGGCGCAGTCGCTGATCAGGCCGTCGACCAGGGTGACGTGCGCGCCATAGTAGTCACACTCGATGCGGTTGGCCATGGGAACATCTTTGGGCATGAAGATGTGGGCTTCGAGGCTGGCCGCGGCGCAATAGGCCGCGAGCGCTCCAGCCGCGTTTCCCGCAGAAGGGATCGCGAGTTTCTTCAGACCGAAGTGGCGAGCCATGGTCACACAAGCGGAGAGGCCGCGCGCCTTGAACGATCCGGTGGGGTTGAGGCCTTCGTCCTTGATATAGACGTTGGGATACTCGCGGCTGAGAAGCATGGGCGTGAAGCCTTCGCCGAGAGAGACGGGATTGGCTTCGGGAAGGACGGCATCGTAACGCCACATGGTGGGCGCGCGTCCGGCGAGGCGGGCGGACGAGAACGTGCGCTTGAGCGTCGCCAGATCATAGCGGGCGTAGAGGATGCCGGCGTCTTTGGAACAAACGGATTGCGGACGGTCCGCGGGATAGTGTTCCCCGCAGCGGGTGCATTCGAGATGAGTCAGCATGCCGATGCTGAGTTTAGCATCGGGAGCGAGATCAGTTCTCAGGTGTCAGGGGTCAGGAGTCAGACCTTGAGTCTGAGATCTGAGGTCTGAAGTCAGAGGTCTGGATTGGGAGTCGTCGTATCGGATTTCGGAGTGGCGGGCTTCCCTTCTTCTTTGGCGGACATCGCTGATTTGAAACCACGGATGCTTTCGCCAAGTCCTTTGCCGAGTTCGGGGAGTTTCTTGGGGCCGAACACCAGCAGGGCGATTCCGCCAATGATCAGCAGATGCATCGGTTGAAACAATCCTTCAAACATGGATCCTCCTTGGGGTTGACACGCGTTCGTGAGTTGAAGTGTTGTACTGGGGAAGGACGCGGGTGCAAACGGTCCGCGCCCTCCCTTTCATTGGTTTCTATAGGACGACCTTCGATGCTCGCCAGCCTCCTGAAAAGCAACCATGCCAGGCTCGCAAGCCGCGCCGGTCCCGGTCTCGCCGGTTAATGACCGCTGCGCTGTGCTTTGTCCGCGTCGCTTGCCAGATCGTGCAGCAATTGCATGAACTGGCTTGACTGACCGATGAAAAGTCCGTCGCCTGTCAATGCATTCACAGCTCCCATGGCCACGCCCTTGGTCTCGGTAGGACGAATGATCGAGCATGGCGGAAATTGGCGGCTGAGAAACGTTGTAGGCTCGGGCATGATCAGGTTCGTCTGGAAATTCTCTCCACCAAAGGGCGGAGAATTCAGATCAGGGAAAGTGACGGAGACACCCGTGACGGGATCGATTACGTTCGCCACAGGAACCACGTTCCCTGCTTTGTCTTGCCAGGTCTGGAAGTGACAGATCTCCGTTCCCCCGATGCTGAGCAGGATGCGAAGAACTTCGGCGTTTGCGGCCCTTTGCGCCAAGGAAGGATAGAGGCTGCTGCCGCCCTGCTCGATCCATGCAAAGTGAAATCCCGCGGTGTTGGCGACGGCCTGGAGGAAACCCGCATCGTTGACGTCAGCGTCGGTTCTGGGAATTGCAGCGTGCTGCCCAATTGCGAGCGTTGGGATGGCGTTCCGGAACGTATCCCCCAAATCGGGGTTCCCGCGGCGGCTGCGGTAGCGTGTCCACCAATCCGTGTGAACGGTGAGCTGAGTCAGATTGGTAAGCCGGCCGAAGGACTTGTTCGATCCGCTCGCCTGGCTGGCGGGCAGAGTGCGAAAGGCATCCAGGTTAACGGTATCCGCGCCCTTGGAAGCGAGGTAGGCGTTGAGGAAGACTTCGTGGCTCAACTCGTCTTCGGTGTTGTCCGAAATGTACTGGTCCATGTCGCCATCCAGCTGCTTGACGTCTGAGGTGTAGGCGGAGTTCCCCCCGGTAGCCTGTGAGGGATAGCCGGGAATCAGCTTGCTCGCCAACTTCGAGACTTCCCCGTCTTGCACACCTGCGAGTTCGTTGTACTGTAGCCAGATGTCGCTCTCAATAATTTCCGCAGCGGCGACAAAGCGAAGGATGGCCGCGTCCCCTTTGCTAAGAGAGCCACCGCGGTCTTCGGCTTCCGCTCCTACACGCAGCAATGGGGCGGCAGAGAGCGCTGCCCCCGCAACTCCGAGGCCTTTAAGGAATGAACGCCGCTGAATCGCGCGCGACGGTTGAGGGTTTGGTTGGTCGTTGCTGGATTGCTGGTTCGTTTCCGATGTCAGCCCAGTGGGGAGAGATTTTCCGTTGCTCATGATCGTACACTCCAGACATTTTGAGGATAGCGTTGCGGGTACAGCAGGGTGTCCCGAGTGTCAACGTGAGCCGAGGATAGAGCGCTGGTGGGAGGACGATGTCACGGAAAAGTTAGGACGTTGTAAAAGGCTTGTCTCGCCATTTCACAGGACGCGAACGCTCCACTTATGTGGCTCGAGCGAGCGCCGGTCAGTTATTTCGCTTCCGGAGCCGCGAGTACGAGTTTGCCGCTGAGGCCCCCGAGGATGGCTCCGACTACGATTGCGGCTGCGAAAGTGTAGGCGGCTTCAATCAGGAACAGCTCTCGGGAGAGGCTGATCATCGATGGCAGAGTCGCGAGCAGGATAGCGGCCCAAAGCAAAGTCGAGGAAAAGATTCCCGGCCAGACGCCTTTCCGCATTCGCCAGGTCTGCAACCAGGCGACACCGTAGGCGAACAGCAGGCAAGCGGCGATGCTGAGCAGATGAGGGGAGTACCAGGAGACCATCTGCTTCAACTGGGCAGGAGTGAGACCGAGAGCGGTCATCCAGCGGGCACGGAACAGGTAGGGCGAGTGCCAGACCATGCCGACGTACCAGGCGGCGAAGGCGGCGAGCAGCACGGGCAGATGATAGATCTGGCGGTGCGTCTTGGGGAGATGGACTTCGCCGAACTTGTAGGGCTCGTTGCGCAGGGCTTCGGGGAGACAGTCTTGCGCACACTTGATCCGCGCGGGCCAGCGGGAGCAATCAGCGAGGCGGAATTCGGGAGTGCCGCGGAGTCCGGTGACGGCGGCGTGCGTAGCGTCAATGGTAACGCCGACTTGCTGGTGCGTCTCGGGACAGGTAACGGCACGAGGCGCGGAATATGCGTGGTGGATTTCGCGGGCCCAGAGCGCGGGCATGAGCAGGACGAGGGCGGCACTGAAGAGGACAAGAAGGAACCCGAATAGCAGCAGCATGACGCACCTCCCAGGCAGCGATGGACGTCAGAGAGTGGTCGTTCTTCTGAATGCATGGTAGGTCGGGTTCGGGAGCGAGTCTGTGAGTGGGATCACTGATTAAGCTGGTGCAGGACTTTTTCGAAGTCGAACTGCCCGGCATGTCCCCAACACACCCAGTGACACTCTGGTTAAAGTCCGCGTCTTTAGGATGTTTGGGGTTAGTATTAATCTCAAAAGTAAATCTCCACAGGAGAACGTCGATGGGCAAGTTTCTGATTGGTCTGATCGTGGGATTGATCGTAATTCCAGTATGTGTCTATGTGTATTTCTCTTCGGGAAGAGCGCCGGTGGCGACCTCCTCGGCGCCAATGCCATTTGAAAAGATGCTGGCGGGCATCGCGTTGCATGCGCGGATGGATAAAGAGATGCCGAAGTCCGTCCCGATCAGCGCGGATGAAGCCGCTTATGTGGCCGGGGCGCAGGTCTACAAAGATCACTGCGCGGTCTGTCACGGGCTCCCGGGACAGGCGCAGAGTGCGATCGCTCAAGGAATGTTTCCCCAGCCACCCAAAATGATGGAGGGCAAGGGAGTGACCGACGATCCTCCGGCAGAATCGTATTGGAAAGTTGCGGGAGGGATTCGGATGACGGGGATGCCGGGATTCGAGAAGAGCCTCTCGACCACTCAGATCTGGCAGGTCAGTCTGTTGCTGGCCAATGCGGACAAACTGCCGAAGGCGGCGAAGGATACTCTGACCGCCGCACCAGCGCCGATGACGCCTGATATGAAGAAGTAGCGCTCAGCGGAAGTTGTTGCTCAAGCAGCCGCCACTGCCTTCAAGGTCAAGGCCACATGGTGTAGTCTCACTCACTGCTCTGCGTTGAACTTGATCACTAGGCTATTAGCACCAGAATCCACCGTGCTGACGGGGCTACGGGATGGGAACCGTCATGCAATCATGAACTCCCACCCACAATAGCGGCCGGGAGTCTCGTCCGGGGGACAGTACAAGCAGTTTGTACGAATTCGCGGGTCGATCGTCGCAGCGAACGTTTCGAACTCAACGCTGCCGACGCTTTTACAGAGGAAATCCGCCAGGCCTTTGCGGCGCCGGGCTTCCTGCACTCGACAGACATCCATGAAAAAGCGCAGACATCTGCGGTCCTGCGACCATTCGGTTCGTTGAGCGTTGATCATAGCGTAGAGGCGCAGGCTCAGCGCTCTTTCGAGGGCTTCAAGCCCACCCCCAGCCGGAATGTTGAATGTGGTCATGATGCGGCGGGCCTCCGCGGAGGCGAAGCGCTTCCAGGAGCGAGCGTCCAGGTCAATGGCGGTTTCCATGTCGAAGCGCTCCTCCGCCGCAAGAAACCAGCAGCCATCGTGGGCGAGCCAGTTCTTGGCGAACATTTCCAATGCCCGCAATAAATCTTCGCGGCCCATTGCTTCAAATGCGTTTCCTGGTTGAGCTGACATAATGCTGCCTCAGATTGTAACGAGTATCGATCACGGTTGCTGTTTTCGGCACCTCTGAAGAAAGAATGCAGAAAACGCAGATTTGTTACAACCACGCGGTGTTTCGATGCGCGGAGGGTGCGAGCATGGGGTGTCCGCTGATGAGCTGAAGGTTGGATATCTTGCCTTCCTTGTCGATGATGGCCTTAAGGACGACTGTTCCCTGAATGCGCTTGGCATCGGATGGATATTCCGGTTGCACCTTGGTGACCAGCAGGCCTTGCATCACACCGGAGACGCGAACGCGCTGCGGAACCGCCTGAGATGCAGGGCCAGAGAGGCAAGAGTAATCAGCAGGAGTGATGCCGCCAGACGCGATGTCATTGCGAACCTTTACGTGCACTGGGAAACGCGGGCAATTCTACAGCGAGGATCTGAGCTTCAGAGTTAAAGCACCTGGTGGGACAAATAGCGGCGCGGCAGAACAGTTTACTGAAAAACTCGGTCGAGATACCTCAGGGGCTTAAGAGTGTGCGTGAGAGCTACTCTTTCGCCCCGCTGGGGCTCGCTCATCTCCCTCTTACCACCCACGGCTTACGCCGTGGGCTGCATTCTTACGCCGCTTCGCGGCTAAGATCTGAAGTCTCATTCCACCGCACCGTCGAAACTCTGGTTCTCACGTACACACTGAAGCCCTCGAGGAAAAGGAAGGCTTTATCGCAGCGGTGAAAGCGCTGCGCCACCCAAAATCGAGTCTTTCAGCAAACTGTGAAGCCGTGCCTTTCCCGAACCGAAATCAGTTGCGCCTTTCCCGAGACCGTTTGTGAAACCCGGTATAGTTCTCAGACTCCGCCACCACTCCATTTGTTCCCACCGATCCGTTTCACGAACCTTGCGATCGCTGCCAGCACCGCATCCGCCTGGTCGCGTTGCGGAGAGTGCCGGCACTCCGCAAGCGGAAGAATTTCAACCGGACCGCCGGACTGCCGGGCGATCGCCTGCACCTGCGCCAGGGTTCCATACTGATCGTCAAGTCCCTGGATGGCGAGGATAGGGCAGGTGATTTGCGAAAGATATTCTTCGATATTCCACCGGCGGAAGTCGGGATGGAGCCAGATGTTGTTCCATCCCCAAAACGTGCGGGCGGCGTCGCGATGATGGCGGGCAAGCTTCTCGGGAAGGTTGGTGGTCTCGAATTTTGTCTTGGCTTCGGCGATGCTAGCCACGCTGAGATCCTCCACGAAGACATGCGGAGCAAGCAGCACGAGGCCGCGCACTTGGTCGTGGGCTCCAGCGTGGATCAGAGCGATGGAGGCGCCGTCGCTGTGGCCGATGAGGATTGGGTTCTCGACGTGCAGTTGAGCGAGAAGATCGGGCAGCGAGCGTAGTGCTTCGTCGTGCATATAGGTGACAAGCCGGGGCTCGGTGAGGAGATCAGAGTTGCCGCAACCGTAGCGCGAATAGACGGTGACGGGACATCCAGTGGTGGCGGCGACGCGCGCGGGGAAATCTTTCCAGTGCGAGACAGAACCCAGGCCTTCGTGCAGGAAGACGAGTTCCGGCGCGTGCGGGCTGAGGCCGCGAATGCATTGCACTTCGAGGCTGCGGCCTTGCACGGTGACATGGAGCGAGACTTTCTGTCGGCGGGCTCGGTGCTTCATGCTGGAGGCTTTGAGAGGTTGCATCACTTTTTCTTTTTCAGGCTGTCTACGGGTCATTCTGGAGGCACTCCCGCCGCGTTCGGCCTGCATCGAACCTCTAAGATATCGTAAGCTATAGAGTAGAAGACTAGAGACGAGGAGGATCAGTGCGCTGCGCTCGCTGCGGTAATGAGAATTCGGAGGGAAACCGCTTTTGCGGCATGTGCGGCGCAACGCTGCTGACGGCATCCCCCGTCGCTTCGGCACCGGCTCCAGGCGCTGCGACGCCGTCGTCTACGCTTCCCTCGCCTGCCCCATCCGCTCCCACGCCGCCGCAGAATCCCCCGGCTCCTCGAACTCCAGCGCCGGTGTCGCATGATGCCCCGATCATCAGCGGGCCGTCATTTCTGGGACTGAACGAGCCTGCTCCCCGGAAGAGGGCGAGTTTGAGCGCCGATCCGCATGCCAGCGCGAGTTCCAGCAATCTCGATTACTTGCTGGAAGATGAGGAAGAACCCAGGCGCGGCGGCGGGGGCAAATTCATTCTGATTTTGCTGGCGCTGGCGTTGG
>JADGNP010000134.1 GCA_017883425.1 Candidatus Sulfotelmatobacter sp.
GCTCCCGGCCACGGTATCGACCGGTTTGCCGTTCTGGTCGAGAATCTCGATCTTCAGATCCCCAAAGATGTGCCGGCCCCTCTGGTAGTAGGTAATCTGCGCCTCCCCGGGCCGGCTACGGCCGACGAAAGTTTCATCTCCTTCACCACCGCCACCGAACGTGTCGAAGTACTGGACAGCCTTGCCCGGAATCAGAGCCGCTTCCTTCGACATCAGCTCCGGAGTCAATGCCCGTAGCGCCGAGATGTCGTCGATGATCCATATGCCGCGCCCGTGCGTCGCCAGCACCAGATCGCTCTCGCGGGCCTGCACCGCAATGTCGTCCACGGCCACGGCCGGAAAGTTGCTCCCTTTGTATTGCGCCCAGCGCTGGCCGCCATCCACGGAAATCCACAAACCGAACTCCGTCCCCAGGAAAAGCAGGTTCGGGTCTGCTGAATCTTCCTTGATCACGTGAGCGTACCCGTGCACGCCGCTCTCCTGGACCGGAAGAGCCGTCCAAGTCTTGCCATAGTCGGTAGTCTTGTAGGCGTACGGCTTCATGTCGCCGAACGTGTGGCGATCAAAAGTCGCATACGCCGTCCCTTCGTCGAAGCGGCTGGCCTCAATCGTCGACACCCAGGAATTCTTGCCCAGCCCGCTGATGTTCCCCACAACGTTCGTCCAAGTCTTGGCGCCGTCCCGTGTGACCTGGACGTTGCCATCGTCCGTGCCCACCCAGAGGGTCTGCCCATTCTTTGGCGACTCGGAAATCGAATAAATCGTCGTGTGCATTTCCGCCGCCGAATTGTCGACCGTCACGCCGCCCGATTCTTCCTGCTTCTGCTTTTCCGGGTCGTTCGTCGTAAGGTCGGGTGAAATCCGGTCCCACGATTGCCCGTGATCGCGCGACCGAAACAGAAATTGCGCTCCGATGTAAATTGTCCCTTTCTCGTTGGGACTCATGTGAATCGGCGTGTTCCAGTTGAAGCGCAGCTTCTTCTCAGCATAGTTCGGCAGCGGCTTGATCCCGCGAATTTCGTGGGAATAGCGGTTCACTCGCCCAATCTCTCCGCCTTGCGCCTCCGCATAGATGTAGTTCGGGTCGGAAGTGTCTTCAAACATCCAGAAGCCGTCTCCGCCGAACATTTCTTCCCAGCGCGAATTCGTAACACCGCCCGGATAAGACGAATCGCCCACAAAGGAACTGTTGTCCTGCAATCCGCCATAAACGTGATACGGATCGGAACGGTCGGTGCTGACGTGATAGAACTGCGAAATCGGCAGGTTCATCTGGTGTTTCCAGCGGTTGCCGCCGTCCTCGCTGCGCCACAGTCCGCCGTCGTCTCCGGCAATCACCACGTTCGGGTTCTTGGGATTGATCCAGACATCGTGAAAATCGCCGTGCGCCCCGCCCGAAACCACGTTGAAGGTCTTGCCTCCGTCGGTGCTGTACAGCAGGATGAGGTCTGGCTTGAAAATCTTGTTCTCATCCTTGGGATCGACGATCAGGTTGCCAAAGTAAAACGGACGCCACACCATGAAATTGCTGGCATCGAGCTTCTTCCAGTTCGCGCCCCCGTCGTCGGAACGGTACAGCCCTCTTCCTTTTTCTGCTTCGATGTTGGCGTAGACCACCTGCGGCTTCGAGGGCGCGACGGCGATGGCAACTCGGCCCCAAGGCTTGGCCGGCAGTCCCTTGGCGTTGCTGTCGTTGACTTCGGTCCAGTGGTCGCCGCCGTCGGTCGACTTAAAGAGTCCGCTGCCCGGCCCACCGGAGCGGAACGTCCAGCCTTGGCGACGGAAATCCCACATCGAGGCGTAGATTGTCTTCGGTTCCTGGCGACTCATGGCCAACAGCGCACATCCCGAGGAAGCATTCGCGCCGGCCAGAACTTTTTTCCACGTCTTGCCGCCGTCCGTCGTCTTGTAGACACCGCGCTCGTCGTTGTCATCCCACAGATGTCCCATCGCGCAGACCAGCACGCTGTTGCCATCAGCGGGATCGACCAGAATCTTCGCGATGTGCTCGCTGTCCTTCAGTCCGACATTGGTCCAGTTCTCGCCATTGTCTGTGGACTTGTAAACGCCATCACCCACGGAAACGCTATTGCGGGTCCAAGCCTCGCCGCTGCCCACCCAGACCGTCTTCGGATTCGACGGATCAATGGTCACCGCGCCGATCGACTGCACACTCTCGCGGTCGAAAACCGATTTGTAGGTCGTGCCGCCGTTGACCGACTTCCACACCCCGCCGCTGGCGGCTCCCACGAAGACGGTGATGCGCCCGTCCTGCTCGATGGCATCCACTGCTGCCACGCGCCCGCTCATGGTGGCGGAACCGATGTTGCGCGCCGGGAGCCCCGACACCGTGGCCGCATCGAATTTGTAACCACTCTGGGCCCAGACCAGAGCAGAGCAACCCAACAGGGCGATCCCACAGCTCAACTTCATCATCAAATTGCGGTCGGCAGCGCGTGCATTCATAGTTGGAAACCCTCTTCAATCAAATTGGTTTGGAGGCTCAAGACCTGGTTCACGGCGGTGGAGAATGCCCGGCTTACTTTTTCTCAGCATCGGGCTTCGGTGCCTGCTTCAGAGCAGCCGGCACGGCGAAGTCCACCTTGTCGATGGGCACATTGACTTCAATCTTTTCGACGGTCGTAGTCTGCGCCGCGGGATTCGCCTTTGACCCCTGCGAAATCGAGTAGGGATACATCACCCCTGCCACCGGCTTGTACGAGCCCATTTCTGTCACGCTCTCGCGCATCGAGCCGCGAATGAACTCCTGTACTTCCTTGCGAATCTCGAGGTAGGTATCAGGATCGAGATAGTAGTAGAGGATGTCGCCATCTTTCAGCGTGACTTTCAGGCGAAGCGCGTCGTCGCCGTCGACTACGTCGTGCCCGAGAAACTCCACGGTGTTGCCCTTTTCCTTGTAGTCCACCAGCGGACCGTCGAAATCCGCGTCGAGCAGCAGATCCTTTAAATCGTCCTCACCCATGAACTCGGGATCCTTGTGTCCGCCGAAGGGCTGGATCTGCCAGCCGGTCGTCCCGTCGTACGCGGTCACGGCCGTCATCCCTTGCAGGGAGAAAGTCTCGCGCACCAGGTTTGGGCGCTCGTTCTCCTGCCCCGTGGCTGCGGTGAAACCTCCACCGCCGTTGAGTTTGCCCGTGATGCGTATCGATTTGATGGCTTTGATCTTCTCGATCCCGCCTTTGGCCTGAATGTTCTTGTTGACCAGTTCTTCGGCGGTTTGCGCGCAGGCGAAAACGCTCAGGCACGAGACTGCCGCCAGCACAATCACTGCGTGACGCATGAGGACTCCTGTTGTAATGGGACTCTGACCCGGGAAATGAGACGAACAGTACTCTACCCGGTAGTAGACGTACTTGCCAAGCCTTGGTTAGCGGCAATGTCCACGTAGAGACGGACGCCTCGTCCGTCCCGCCAGGGCGAAGCCCGGCGGAGCAGGCCGAAGCGCGTCTGCAGTGCGCGACCCCTACTTCTGCGCTATCTCCGCTGCGATCTTCTCGATCACAATTGCGGTTGACCCGCCACGCGCGTACACCTTGCCGCTGGCCGTCACTCTCTGTCCAGCGAAAGGCAGCAGTTTCTCGTTCTGACCCGCCGATGGCGTGGTGTCGGCGATAGGCCAATAGATCGTTCCGTTGTCTGTCAGGATCACCAGCGGCGACCCGGCCTTCGCACAAGCCTGGGCGCACTGGGGACTGATGGGTTTCTGCAGACCCTTGGTAAACGCGCAAGCGGAGTCGAGAACATAGCCGTTCACCGAGACGGATTTGCCGGCATCGCTGCCGGCGTACAGCAGGGCCGCGAAAACGCAGACGGCGATCACTACACTCGCTGTTTTTTGAATGCTCATCTTCAAGCCTCTCTTTTCAAGACTCAGATTGGATTCCCCGGATGGAAGCATAAGTTAGCAGATGGGAACGCTGCTGCAATAGTGAAAACCGACTACGATTACCGGCAACCCCCATGTGGCGACAGCCGCCTCGGCTGTCCCGCCTGGGCGAAGCCCGGCGGAATCCGGCACACATGATTACCAACCATCACCGGCCCGCGAGTTTAGGGTCTACGAAGATTTTCGTTGACACTACGAATGTCTTCGTAGTATGTTCTTTTTCCATGAAGCAGACTCCGCACAAACCCACCGCTTCGGAACTCGAAATTCTCCGCGTGCTTTGGACCCGCGGGCCTTCGACGGTTCGCGAAGTGCACGAATCTCTCAGCGAGAAAAAGGAACTCGGCTACACCACGGTGCTCAAGCTTCTCCAGATCATGACCACAAAAGGCACCGTGCGCCGAAACGAAACCCAGCGGGCGCACGTCTATGAAGCATGCCTTCCGGCTGAGCAAACCAAGCGCCAGTTTGCCGGGGACATGTTGCAGCGCGTCTTCGAGGGTTCGGCGAGCCAGCTCATGATGCATGCGCTCGCGGGGCGTAAGGCCTCACACGAAGAGATTGAGGAGCTGCGCCATTTGCTTGACGAATATGAAAGGAGCCGGCGATGACCGCAGAAATGACGTCCAGTCTGATGAATTGGCTTTCCCCGACCGCAATGCAGTCGATGGGATGGGCGCTGTTGCACTTTCTCTGGCAGGGAACTGCTCTCGCGGCTCTGGCCGCGGCTGCGATGGCGCTGTGCCGTCGCGCGTCCACTCGCTATCTGCTGGGAGTTGGTGCGCTCGTGCTCATGCTGCTGGCTCCGTTGGCGACTTTCTTCTTCTATTCGGAGCAGCATTCCGGTGTGGCAGACACCGCGAAGTCGTCGCCGCTCGCCGCGGCAGCTTGGCCAATTGCGAGGGGCAACACCGCGGCGAGTGGCTCGGCGCAACCTTCCTCCATCGCACCTTCGCTGGATACGCTCCCTTGGTTGGTCGAGGCGTGGCTGCTCGGCGTGGCTTTCTTCAGCCTTCGTTCCGCGGGCGGATTCTTCCTGCTGGAGCGCGAACGCCGCAGACAATCCACCGTGGTGAGCCCGCGAGTACTCGAGATCTGCCGCACGCTGCAGGACCAGCTTGGTTTAGATCGCGCGATTGCTTACTGCGAGTGCGCGTGGCTGCAGGCGCCAGCGGTAATCGGATGGTTTCGTCCGGTCGTGTTCTTGCCGGTGACCGCTCTCTCGGGCCTCTCTGAAGATCAGCTGCAGGCAGTGATCGCCCACGAACTGGCGCACATCCAGCGCTTCGATCCTTTCGTGAATGTTTTCCAGGTTTGCGTTGAGACGCTGCTCTTCTACCATCCCGCAGTCTGGTGGCTGAACAAACGAATTCGAGCGGAACGCGAGCACTGCTGCGACGACATGGCAGTGGCTCTCTGCGGCAACGCCGTCGAGTATGCGCGCGCCCTCACGTTGATGGAGGAATGGCGCAGTGCGCCAGTCTTCGCCATGGCCGCGAACCGCGGTCCGCTCACCGAGCGCATCGTCCGCGTTCTCGGCCTGAAGACGCTCGGCGCGGGAATGCGCGGCATCGGACTGACGGGCAGCATCCTCTGCCTGAGTGCGGCGCTCGTCGCTGGAAATGCGCTGCTGGGAATGGCGCATCCACCGTCGGCGAGCGCTGGAGCCCTCTGGCAAGCGACGCCCAAGCCCAAAGCCAACTCCTCGCAGCAGCCTGCATCACAGAGCGGCGCAACAGCAAAGCCTTCGCCTGCTCATCCGCAAAGCAACGATCAAGCCTCGACCAGTGTCTCTTACATCGACGCCATGAAGGCCGCAGGCCTCGGCGATCTGACCGTCGACCAGTTGATCGCGATGAAGATTCAGGACGTCACGCCGGAGTATGTCCGGGAACTTCATGAGCAAGGTTTGCAGCCCGACGTGGACCATCTCATCGGGTTGAAGGTACAGGACGTAACTCCCGAATACGTTCGGGAGATTCGCGCTGCGGGGCTCGCGGTCACTGCGGATCAGGTGATCGCGCTCAAGGTGCAGGATGTCACTCCGTCGTACCTGAAGGCTTTGCACGACCTGGGGATTCAGCCGCGAACCGACGATGCCATCGCCATGCGCGTGCAAGACGTGACTCCGGAGTACGTGCGCGGCATTCAAGCTCTCGGCCTCAAGCCCTCGGTGAACGAACTTGTCGCCATGCGCGTGCAAGACGTAACGCCCGAATACATCAAGGCCCTGCAATCGGCGGGATACAAATTCGACATTAACGACATCATCAGCGCCAAGGTGCAGGATGTCACGCCCGAATTCATCGAGCGGGCCAAGCAGCATGGCTTCAAGGATCTGACCCTGCAAAAACTGATCCAGCTTCGGCAACTGGGAATTCTGGATTCGAAGGCCGATCTCTGAAGTCTCATGTGGCGATGGCCGCCTCGGCCGTCCAAGCCTGGGCGAAGCCCGGCGCTACGGGTGGAATTTCCAATAAGAGAGGAGATGTTATGAGAATGCGTCGAACCCTCGCGTATTTAGTCTTCGCGTCCTGCGTTGTTGTGTTTGTGGTTAAGAATCGAGCTGCGGATGTACGCAGCGGCGACTGGACCATCAGCAAGTCAAACGATGCAGGGAAGGTCGAGTTCTCGCTGATCGAACACCATCATGGCGGGACCTCCAGCCACCAGTCGGACTGGCCTGCGAGTTCGTTTCAGGGCGTGGACTTTGCGAAGCCCGGACGCCAGGACGTTCGCTTCACCATCGCGCGCGATGCGGGCAAGATCGAGTGCGAAGGGTTCCTCAATAACGGCGAGGGTGCGGGACTGTTCCACTTCCAGCCCGACGCGAATTATCCGCGCGAGATGCACGCGCTCGGCTTCTCGGTCGACGACGAGAAGCAGTTCAGCATGGCGGTGCAGGATGTCGGCCTGGAATTCGCGAAGCAGATGAAGAGCGAGCATCTCAGCGACCTCGACGCCGACAAGCTGATCGCGTTCCGCATCTTCCGCGTGGACTCAGCCTTCATCGAGGCACTGCGGGCGGAAGGATTGAAGATTTCCGACGCCGACAA
This sequence comes from Candidatus Sulfotelmatobacter sp., assembly GCA_017883425.1. GTDB lineage: Bacteria > Acidobacteriota > Terriglobia > Terriglobales > Acidobacteriaceae > Sulfotelmatobacter. Next base: position 6,964 of record JADGNP010000134.1, read on the forward strand.
ACTCGTGGCCTTCCGCATTCACGGCGTGACTCCGCAGATGGTGCGCAGCCTTCACCAGGCTGGTTATTCGCCCGACGAAGATACGCTGATCGCCATGAGAATCCACGGCGCGACGCCGGAATGGATGGCAGAACTGAAGCAGCGCGGCTACGATCACGTCGATCTGGAGAAGTTGATCGCCTTTCGCATTCACGGCGTCTCGCCGGAGTTCATTCAGAAACTGCAGGGTTTGGGATATTCGCATCCTGATCCGGACGATCTGATCGCCATGCGCATTCACAATGTGACGCCAGAATACATCAGCGACATGCGCGCGCGGGGAATCCATGACCTCAGCATTGATCAACTGGTCAGCATGAGGATTCACGGGATCGACTAGCGCGGGAAGAATTGTTGATTGATGATTTTTGATTGATGATTGAAAGCCGGCGGCTGCTTAAGGGTGATCGAAGCGGCGGTTGAAATCAGCCATCCGGGATTTGCCAAAGGAAAGGCCGCTTCTTCCTTGAGCGGCTTTTGTCCTGCCGGAACGATTCTTCGAGCGTTTGAGGCTGTGGAAATCGCTCGCACAAATTGTTTGGGTGAGGCGCGTAACTAAGCGTCTTCGGCCGGTTTCAATTTGGAAAAGATCGACGTTCCAGGGGTACCCCCCTCCCCCCCTACCTCTGAAAGCCTTGACTGGCGCGGGGTTTGCAAAAATGCTTTGCAAAATCTTGAGCCGCAAGGAGTTAGAGGTCAAAATATTGACAACAAAGGACTTAGGTCCTCGGTTGCGGCATTTGCGAGTACCGCCTCCGCTTTGACGATGATCTGCTCTTTGAATTTCGGGGTCAAGGTTGGATGTCACAAGGGCTTGTGGAATTCCCCGACCTCCGAGTGTTGCAGCGGGAAGGAAAATCAAAAGCCCCACTTCTCGCAAAGAACGCGAGAAATGGGGCACCCAGGCTCGGAGATACCGAAATCGGGTGGGGAGCGGCGGGAGGGGAAGTCAAAATCCCCACCCTAACGTCGCAAAAGGCGCGACGTTAGGATGGGGCACCCTGCTTGTTGGCACTCCCGGCGCTAATGCGCGAACGAGAAATTCAGGCCGGTGGTGAGGACCAGGTCGTTCTTCTTTGCCCCAACCGGCGGGTTAGAGACGTAGATGTCGCCGAACTGGTTCTGCCAGCCGAACCGCTTGCTGATTTTGGTTACGGTGCCGAGACTGAAGGTTCCCCGGTACTGGCTGGTGTCCTGCAGATCGGGAAAGAAATAGAGGTTCTGGGTGACGACAGTGCTCTTACCCAGTTTGTGGTTCAGTTCCTCGCCGAGGGTAAGAGCGGCGAATTTGTTGGTCTTGCCGTAGGACACGAAGGTGGGAGGAACCGTGACCGGCGTGTTCATAGGTCCGTTCGAATAAGTTTCGTGCGTGTAGTTGAGACCACCCAGGAAGTTCAACGTGGTGTTGTCGGACTTGATGGCGTGGTAACCGAAACCTGCGCCGTAGGCCGCACGCAAGTCGAGGAACTGCAGGGCATTGCTCATGAAATCCGCGCCGGCGAATGCGAACAGTCGCGGATTCAGATTGCGGTCGTAGCGCAGTCCGCCTTGCACCAGGTTTGCGGCGACGCTGCCGGGAGCGGGAAGGTCATTCTTGGCGTAGATGGAACTGGTGTAGAGAGTGATCTTGTCGTTGAGCGTGGGATGTACTGCGTTGAATGCCAGGGCGAGGTTTTCCGTCTGGCTGTTTCCGCGAGCGATCGAGAAACCCACATTGGCGCCGCCATTCCAGCCGTGCTTCAGTCCAGGATGCAGCGACTTGTCGTACGCCTGTTGTTCGGCGTCGTTGCGGATCAAGGTCACGTCGTCTTTGGCCGCTTCCACCGTGCCTGCGGTCTTGGTGGCGATCTCGATCTTGCCGTCCGTAGTGGTGACCGGACCGACCGCCGTCTTTCCGCCTTTCAGGGTGACGTGCAGTTCCTGATCAGTCTTGATTTCCTGAATGGCGGCAAACTGAATCGTGACATCTCCCGCGGCATCGGTGTGCAGCACCAGCGTCTTGCCGTCGGACTTCACGACTGTGCCGGTCAAGCGGTCCCCGTTTTTCAGGGTGACCTGATCGGCGAACAGAGGCGATGACAGTCCAAGAAGCATAATCAAGGTGAACAGTTGGAATCTACGCAACACGACCAACCTCCAAATGGAAGAGATTTGAGAATGAAACACGAACCGGGGTTGCCGTGGAACGGAAATAGAAATACGGAGGCGACAAAACGCGAGATTGCTGCCGGACATACCCGCTAGGCTACTCGGCGAGGCAGTCGGTCAGCTCTTGGTTTCAGTCTTCTTGTTGGGATCGGTCGAAGCCTGCGCCGGGGGCTCATTCTTCATGCCGTCTTTCAAGGCACGAATCCCCTCGCCCAGACCCTTGCCGAGCTCAGGCAATTTCTTGGGACCGAACACCAGCAGAGCAATAAAGAAGATCACCAGCAGGTGCATCGGTTGAAATAGACCTTCTAACATCGGGAGCCTCCAAGGGACACAACTACAACTCCGAATCATACGCTATCGGACGCCCCGAGGGGAAGGTCAAGCGACCTTGGCCTGGACCATCTATAGCCTTTTCACTATTTTACCTCAGGCTGCTTGATGTTTGGTGAACCCTGCCACGGTGAGTAGTGAGCTCAATCACACCCAAGATGCCGTGCAGCCCTTTCGGTCTCAAGAGTCGTGCGGGAGAACTGTTCTTTCGCCCCGCTGGGGCTGGTTGATTTCCCTTACGTTCCCACGGCTTGCGCCGTGGGCTGCGTTCTTACGCCGCTTCGCGGCTAAACCATGGAGCCTGGCTCGACAGCGTCGCCGAAACTCCCGGTCTCACGCACACTCTTAAAGCTCATCCGGCCGGTTACCTCCGTGACCTTACCCGCGGGTGCTTCGGCGGGCTATGTTTCTGAAGGGGCTTCTGAAGGCGTTTGCGATTGCATTCCCTTAAAAGCCGCCACCAGCAAGCCAATCCATGCGTTGGGGAGTCCGGTGAGAGTGAAGGCTTTTCTATCCTTGCTGCTATTCAGTCTGGCGGCTGCCGCTGCCGCGCTTTCCACGGACATTCAGGCCACCGACACTCAGTCCTCCAATAAGCAGCCGGTAAACACCACGCAGCTCGCCGGCTGGCTGACCGGTGGAGTTCCCAGCAGCCGGCTCGCCCGCCTGGTCGCGGAGCGCGGCTTGGCCACTCTGCCAACGAGGAACGAACTCCGTCAGATGGAGTCTGCGGGAGCCAATAAAGATTTGATGCGCGTGCTGAGTTCGGGAAACGTCCAGTCCGCGAAGGTGGGCGCTCCCATTCCGGAAGCTCTGCTGAAGGCCGCAGCCGAGGCCCGCCGGCAGCACTTCCGCGAAGCCGAAGCCGAGCTTCACGAGGTCGTGCGTGCGGACGCGCAGAATTCCGCCCTGCACTTCGCTCTCGGCGTCATGTACCGCCAGCAAGAGAAATGGGACGAGGCTTACGACGAACTCACGCAGGCGACGCAGATCATGCCCGATCTTCCCGAGAACCACGGCGCGCTGGCTTACCTTTTCTATCGGCTGGACGACGGGCCGAATGCGATCGCCGAGGCGCGGACCGCGCTCAGCATCGATCCGAAAAACGCGGAGGCTTATCAATTCCTGGGCCTCGGCCTGTACTCAAATGGTCAGTACAAGGCTGCGGTGCATGCCTATAGCGAGTCGCTGGCCCGTGACCAGGATAACGCCGACACTTACTACGACATGGGCATTGCCTTGCATGCGGACGGGAATCTGCCCCGTGCCATCGCGGCTTATGAGAAGGCTATTCGCCTCCGGCCGGCATTTTGGGAGGCTCATTCCAACCTGGGACTGATCCGGCACGAAGAAGGCAATCTTGCGCAGGCCGTGGCCGAATATCGCGAGGCCAAGCGGATGGCTCCCGGGGAAGCGTCCGTCCGCAACAATCTGGGCAACACGTATTGCGATCAGGGGAACTACGACTCGGCCATTGAGGAACTGCACACGCTTTACCGCGAGCATCCGGAGTGGCAGCAGGGACACGCTTGTCTGGCCAGTGCATACATGGCCAAGAAGAACTACGACGCCGCTGTGGAAGAACTGCGGCTCGCGCTGCGCCAGAATCCGACCGGGTCCACCGAACACCGCATCCTAGGCCAGGCCCTGCTGCTCGCTAACAAGCCAGACGAGGCTTTGCGTGAATTGCGGCTGGCCGTGTCTCTCAATCCTGACTCCGACCTTGCGCACCACCTGCTGGGGACGGTTTTGTTTCAACAGCAGGAACTGCATGCGGCGGAGAAGGAATTTCGCGAGGCACTGCGGGTGAATGCATCGGCGGACAATCACTACTCGCTGGCGGCCTGCCTGATGAGCCTGGACCGGTATGAAGAAGCGCTGTCAGA
>JADGNP010000604.1 GCA_017883425.1 Candidatus Sulfotelmatobacter sp.
CGACAGCGGTCTCATACTGCGTCACGGCCTCGCGCATCCGGTTGTGGTTTTGCAAGTAGATTCCGAGATTGCTGTGGCTCATGGGATCTCTTGGATTGATGCGGGCCGCCGCTTCGAAGTGGGGATGCGCCTCTTCCTCTTTATCTTCCAGAATCAGCGCTCCGCCCAGATTGTCCTCGGCAACAAAATTGTTCTCCGTGACCGCGAGCGCGTGCGACCACAAATCGTAGTTGCTCTGCCAGTATCCGATCTGGCGATGCGTGGTGAGCGCGAGGGCGACGAGGACCGCTGCCGCTGGAACCACAGGCCAACGACCGAATTGCTTTTGTTCCGCCCAGTCCGCGGCGCCGAACGCAATCATCACGAAAATACCGATCAGCGGGATGTAGGCATAACGATCGGCCATGGCAGCTTCTCCCACCTGCACCAGGCCGATCACCGGAACCAGCGTCCCCAGAAACCACAGCCACCCCACGAGAAAGTAACGGCGGGTGCGCAGTCGCCACGCCACCGCGGTGATGGCGAGCAAAACCACGGCTGCAACCAACACCTGCCACGCCGCGAGCGAATCTCCGGGATGCGGGTACAAAGGGGCTAGCCGCGCGGGCCAGACCATCTTCCACAGGTACATCGCGTAGGCATAAATTGCGGTTGCAATGCGCACTTCGAACGAAAACTCGGCGGTGGTCCGAATGGCTCCGCTGGCCTGCTGCGCTTGCATTGTGATCACGGCGCTGGCGGCGGAAAGCGCAAGCAATGGCAACTTCTCGAGCGCGAGTCGTGACCAAGGAAACGTGGCGTGCGTTTTGTTCGCTTGGGCGCTCGCTCCGCGCACTCGCGCCAGCGGCCAGTAGTCGAGCAGCAGCAGGACGAAGGGGAGCGTGATCACCATGGGCTTAGACGCAAGTCCGGCAGCAAACAGGGCGGCCACCGCCAAGTACCGCTTCCAGTTCGGGTTCCGCGCATACCAGCCGTAAGTCCAAAGAGTGAGGAAGAAGAATGTTGTGCAGAGGACATTCTTGCGCTCTGCGACCCAGGCAACCGACTCCACATTCATGGGGTGAAGCGCGAACAGCGCCGCCACGAACAGGCTCGGCCCCAATCGCTCCGTGGTCCACATCAGCAGCAGAAAGAGCAGCATCACATTCACGGCGTGCAGCAGGATGCTGGTGAAATGATGGCCGATGGGATTCAGGCGATACAACGAGCAATCGAGAGCGTGCGACATCCAGGTAAGCGGATGCCAGTTCGCCTGCTCGGTCGAAGTGAGCGCCCAGGTGAAAGTGTCCGCCGTCAGGCCCTGACGAACGTGGGGATTTTCGGTGACGTAGCGGTCGTCGTCATAGTTCACAAACGGGTGGCGATTGACCGGGTTGTAGAGCGCTAGCGTGACCACCGCGAGAAGCAGGCAGACGAGGGGATTCCGCTTCTGCGGATCCGCGAATAGGCTGACTTGGATGCTGGGAGGCAACAACTGGATTTAACCACAGAGGACACGGAGGACACAGAGCACTTTTTGCACAAGCATCTCAGTGATCACGTGACAATCGTCACAGCCTGGCAGGGGCTCGACCGGATACAACCACAGAGGACACGGGGGACACGGAGATGCATTTCAACGAGATCAGCGGGGCCGTCGTGGATTCCGCGATGAAAGTCCACAGTGCATTGGGACCTGGGCTTCTGGAAAGCGTGTATCTGGCTTGTCTGGTGTACGAACTGAATCAGAGAGGATTTCACACCGCGGTTCAATTGCCCCTACCGGTGATCTATGACAGCGTTCGACTCGATCTCGGATTCCGGTTGGACATTCTCGTGGAAAACTTCGTAGTCGTGGAAATCAAGGCGGTAGAGGCCATTACGCCCGTCCATCAAGCTCAATTGCTGACCTATCTCAAGCTAAGCCACAAGCATCTCGGCCTCTTGATCAACTTCAATGTGGTACACCTGCGTGACGGCATCCGCCGCATGGTGAATGGCGACCCACCCTCGGCCTCTGAGTCCTCAGTGTCCTCCGTGGTTCGACCGCGTTCCTCGGTGTCCTCTGAGTCCTCCGTGGTTATCCCTAAGGTTTCCACCGCAAAACAGGCTTCCTAGCAGCCGCCGTCTCATCCAAACGCGAAACCCGGGTTGAGTGCGGGGCGTCGAGCACCGTCTGCGGATCTTCTTCGACTTCCTCCGCGATCGACTTCATCGCCTCGATGAACAGGTCCATCTCCTCCTTCGATTCGCTCTCGGTGGGCTCGATCATGAGCGCGCCCGGCACAATCAGCGGAAACGCTGCCGTGTAGGGATGGAATCCGTAATCGATCAGACGCTTGGCGATGTCCATGGTGTGCACGCCTTTTTTCACCTGCAGCTTGTCGCTGAAGACCACCTCGTGCATGGTCGGCGTGGAATACGGCAAATCGTATGTACCTTCCAGGCCTTTGCGGATGTAGTTGGCATTGAGCACTGCATCTTCGGTGGTTTGGCGCAGGCCGTCGGGGCCGTTCGCCTGAATGTAAGCCAGCGCGCGCACAAACATGCCGAAGTTCCCGTAGAAGGCGCGCACGCGCCCCACGGACTGCGGACGGTTGTAGTCGAAAGCCAGCGTGCCATCCGATTTCGTGGTCAGGACTGGAGTCGGCAAAAAGGGCTCCAGGGCTTTCTTGATAGCCACGGGGCCTGACCCGGGACCGCCGCCGCCGTGCGGAGTCGAGAAAGTCTTGTGCAGGTTGAGGTGCATGACATCGACGCCGAAGTCGCCGGGCCGCACCTTGCCGACCAACGCATTCATGTTGGCACCATCCATGTAGAGCAGACCGCCCTTGGCATGGAGGATGTCGGCAATCTTGTGGATGTCCTGTTCAAACACGCCGAGCGTGTTGGGATTGGTCAGCATGAGCGCGGCGACATCCTCGTTCATCTGCGCTGCGAGCGCCGCGATGTCGACCATGCCCCGCGAGTCCGACTTCAGATTCTCGACGGCATAGTTCACCATCGCGGCGGAGGCCGGATTCGTTCCATGCGCGGAGTCGGGAATCAGAATTTTCTTTCGCGCATTGCCCTTGGACTGGTGATAGGCGCGAACCATCAGCAGGCCGGTCATCTCGCCATGCGCGCCGGCGGCAGGCTGCATCGTGATCGCATCCATGCCGGTGATTTCGATCAGTTGCTCGCTCAAGGTTTTGATGATGTGCAGCGCGCCCTGGGAAATCTTCTCCGGCTGGTAGGGATGACCGTTGGCGATCCCTTCCACCCGCGCCACGGCCTCGTTCACGCGCGGGTTGTACTTCATGGTGCAGGAGCCCAGAGGATACATGCCCAGATCAATGGCGTAATTCCAAGTGGAAAGGCGCGTGAAATGGCGGATGATCTCGATCTCGCTCACTTCGGGCA
>JADGNP010000605.1 GCA_017883425.1 Candidatus Sulfotelmatobacter sp.
ACGCCCAAAGGTGAGCGCGTGGTGGATGCCGAGGATTATTTCATCGGTCCTGACATCGACATTACGCGGCTGCACATCCTGCAGCCCGGAGACCTGCTTACTGCTATTCGTATTCCGTCCACGTGGGCGGGCGCGCAATTCTATTTTGAGAAAGTGCGAGACCGGAACGTATGGGATTTTGCGCTCATGAACGTGGCCTCAGCCATGGTGACCTCGGGGAACAGGATTGAGCGCATCCGCATCGCCGTGAACGGTGCTGCCGCGCGTCCATTACGGTTAAAGGCAGTCGAAGATGCAGTTCGCGGCAAGCCGCGCAACGCAGCGACGGGTGAGATGGCGGGGAAACTGGCCGTGCAAGGGGCGCTCCCGTTGCAGTTCAACGCCTACAAGATCCCGCTGATGAGAAATCTGGTGAAACGCGCCATCGCTGGAGTCGAGGAGGCAACGTGGGCTTCTTAGAGTGGGCGACGAGCCCGTGGGGGCAGAGTGTCCCGATCCATATTGCCTGGTTTTTGATTTGGGTTTCGGTGATTGCAGGGTTGGTGTTCCTGATCGTCCACGCCATTTGGTTGAGGTATTTCGCCAAGCCAAGAGAGTTTGCGGGCGCTGCTTCTCCCCAAGTCTCTGCGGGGATACCCAAGCACGTTCCGCGGCATTCGCTGGTCGCGCGGCTGTTTCACTGGATCATGGCAGCGTCCATGCTCACATTGCTGTTCACCGCTTTCCTTCCGAAGGTGGGAGTCCAGTTTCCCTGGGTCACCTATCATTGGATCGCTGGCGCTGTGTTGACGGTCTCCGTCGTTTTCCACATCATCCACGCTTCTTTCTGGCTGGATTTTTGGTCGATCTGGCCGGACAAAATCGATCGGGAAGATGCATGGAGAAGAGTGCGCCGGTTTGCCGGAAGGTCCGCGCCGCCGCCGCGAAAGTTTGCCAAGTATCCGCTGGAGAATAAGCTCTTTCACGGCGTCATCATCCTGTGCGGTCTGTCGGTGATCCTTACCGGCGTTTTCATGATGTTTCGCGTGCGTACGATCTTTTTCCCGAGAGATCCATATCTATTCGGCGACATGACCTGGGGCCTGATGTATGTGCTGCACGGGCTGGCGGGCGTGGGACTGATTGCGCTGGTAATGATGCATGTCTATTTCGGACTCCGGCCAGAGAAGCTCGCGATCACGAAATCGATGATCTTCGGCTGGATGGATCGCGACTTTTATCTGGAAGAGCACGATCCCGAGCGCTGGGTGGTCGAGACACCTCCTCCGTCATCTTCTTTACCATCGATATCCAACCGAGTAGAAGGTCGAGGGCTAACCGATGCTGGCTGAGATCAGCGATCGTTGTAATGCTGTGGAAGAGTGCTACGAGTTCATGCTGGCCTACGCAGCCCAGGGGCTCCCCAGTGACCAGGGCAGTAAATCGGGTGGACAAGTCCGTGAGTTCCTGCAGCGCGCCGTGAAAGCCCTGACCGGGCTGGCGGAAACTTGTGCTGTGGCGGTCAAAGTGGAAGGTCTTGAGCCGGCCGACAAATATCTGGCGTTCTTGGCAGTGCTCGATCGCGACGCTCGCGATTCTCTCGCCGTCATTGAGTTGGTCCTGGCCCAACCCGCCATCAGCTCCCAGTTGGTTGACAATCTGAACGCTTCCATCCATCTCCGAGCGCTGCTCACCGACTTGTTTCTGATGGGCGAGGTCGTGAGGAAGCAAGACAAACCGGCGGGGCAAGTGGTCACAAGCGAGGGCGAATGATGGCCTCTTCGGTCTTGTCACAGGAATAGAAGAGCCCGCCAGCGGCGGGCTTCAAGTTATAAATTCGGGCGAATTACGGAACAGTAATCACAACTGTGCCTACCTGCGCATTCGACTCGAGATAGTTATAGGCATCCACCGTCTGCGCAAACGGAAATATCTTCGCGATCTTCGGATGAAACCGTCCATCCGCCAACCGGTCGTAGACATACTTCTTCGCCGCCGCGAGCTTCTCGGGATTGCGCGTGACCTCCATCAACGTATAGCCGCGAATGCTTAGACCCTTACCCAGCGCCGTAAACAGCGGAAAGGGTGTGGGTTGCATCGAAAGCGCGCCATACTCAAAGACAATTCCGCCGGTTGCAGCAGCCTCGGCCAGCTTTTCCAGAAATGGCCCAGCAACCGGATCAAAGATCACGCGCGCGCCCTTGCCGCCGGTAATCTCCTGCACACGCGCCACGATGTCTTCTTCCTCAGTGGCGATCACGTAGTCCGCACCCAGAGAAAGCAATTCAGCTTTCTTATTGCTCTTGCGCGTCGTTGCAATTGAAATAGCACCCTCAGCTTTCGCAATCTGCGTCGCGGCAATGCCCACGCTGCTCGACGCGGCCGGAATCACCACGAAATCGCCTTTTGCCAAATGCGCAATGGCGATCAACGCCCCATACGCCGTCAGGTACTGCATCCAGACCGCTGCGCCCTCCGCCGGTGACAGCTTCGCCGGATACTCACCCAGAGCCGCAACCGGAGCAATTACTTCTTCGCCCAGCATGGCGTAGTCGTTCATGGAGAAGGCAGGAATCGTGGCGACCGGTTTGCCCACCCAGTTTTTGTCTACATCCGGGCCAACCGCTTCCACCACGCCGGCCGCCTCATAGCCAATACCAGCAGGCAGCTTCGGATGTTCGAGGTACTGGCCACGGACGAACATCAATTCCGCCCGGTTCAAGCCTACCGCCTGCACCTGTAACCGCACCTCGCCTTTGCGTGGCTGCTTGGAGGCGTCCTCTTCAATCTTCAAAACATCCGGTCCGCCCAACTTATGAAAACGAACAACCTTTGGCATGAATGTCTCTCCTTGAGCATTAGATCGCCGATCGGTCGTGGAAGATTCGGAACGCCACAAACGGGAGGTCCCCCGCATAGCGAAGAGTGGTGGTAGTCATGACGCCTATGACACTCCCAGCGATCATATCGATTTCGCTATCGGCGCCACTCTGCAAGGGATAAGGAATGGCCTTCTCCGTACGGTGGTCGGCTCCGCGGGAGATTGACTTATCTACTCCATTGGCCTCCAATCCTGCGGGCGGCGTCAATTCGGAAGCATTGTCCCGGGCGTCTTTACTCCCGGTGCTCGCGAAACACTCGAAGTCGTTCTCACCCGTCGACTGCCTCTCGGTCGGTGTGGAGCGGATGCAGCGAAACTTTGAGCCGCATCCCTCGCGGGCATCGTATCGCACTAATCGCGCTGGGTCATGCTTGTAAAAGAGAAGAAACATAGGGCTGGTACACTAAGGCCAATCATGTTCCAGCACACGCCGGTTACGCGACGAGAGATGCTGAAGGCGACTGCCTTGGGGCTGCTCGCTTTGCGCAGTCTTGCCTCCGTAGTATGGTCGCTGGA
>JADGNP010000010.1 GCA_017883425.1 Candidatus Sulfotelmatobacter sp.
CCAGGTTCTGAGTTCACAGCCCACCACCGGGTTGTGCGAACAGACGAAGGAAGCGGGTCCGTAGGAGAATCCCCTGACTTAAGTGCCGGTTCCGCCCAATTTCACAACCTGCGGACTATTCGTCGCGTTGTCGTTGATCGTGATCGTTCCCGTGCGGAGGCCGGTCTTGGAGGGCGTGAACTTTACCGTCAGGCTGCAGCTCTGGTTCTGACCGAGGCTGGAACCGCAATTGGTCGTCAACGTGAAATCCGACCCTTTCGGAGTAATGCTGGAAATCAGCAGTGTTCCGGCGCCACGGTTGGTCAGCTTCGCGGTCATCGGCCCACTGGTGGTTCCGACTTTCTGACTGCCGAAGTTCAAGAAGTTGGGCGAAAGGGCGACGGTGGGAGCCTGCACGGTCTGCACCAGGACAGTTCCCGTCTTCGGATTGAAATTGCTGTCACCGGAGTAGATGGGAGTGATCTGGTGCTGGCCGGACGTGCTGAACGACGTAACAAACGTGCCAACGCCATTGGAAAGCGTGGCCGAACCGAGCGTGGTGGTTCCGTCTTTGAAGGTGACGGTGCCGCTGGGAAGCGGTTGGCCTTTCACGCTGGCAGTCATGGTCACGGTGAACGTTACATTTTGCTGCAAGGTCGATGGATTGGGGGAACTGGTCAGGGTGAGGAAGGTGCCCCCGGTATTGAGCAGGATCGTAGTACCGCTGTAGTTGCCACCAAAGGCCAGATCGGGCGCGCCGTCTCCATTGAAGTCACCGATCGCAACATTAATCGGATAATACCCTCCGCTATAGAGAATCGCCGGCTGGAAGGTGCCGTCTCCGTTGCCGAAATGGACGGCGAAGGGCAGGGAATCACCCGCCGATGGCCATGGAGTCGTCACGGCATCGAGTTTGCCGTCGCCATTGAAATCTGCCAGGGCAACATGCAGCGGATTGACTCCCGTGCTGTCGATGGTCGGCTGAAATGTGCCATCGCCATTGCCGAGCAGAGTGCTCAGGTTTCCGAAACCCGAAACGACGACATCCAGTTTGCCGTCACCGTTGACGTCTCCTAGGGCGATCGCATAAGCGCCGGCGACCGGATATAGTACCGGCGACTTGAAGGTGCCGTCGCCATTGCCCAGCAAGACAGCGACGTAACCGCTGATTGAGGCGATGGCAAGATCGACATTGCCGTCTTTGTTGAAGTCAGCCGCGGTAAGTCCGTACGGATAGGAGACACCCGAATAATTCACAGCCGGATTGAAGGCACCATTCCCTTTGCCGATCAGAATGCTGAAGTCGTGGGAATTCCAGTTCGCGGTAGCCAGGTCGGGCACGCCGTCGTTGTTGAAGTCTGCCGCGACTACCGAGAAGGGATCTTTGTGGGCAGGATTGTTGCGGGGAGTTTGGAATGTACCATTCCCGTTGCCCAGTTGCGTATAGACGGTGCCCTTGGGAATTCCGTTCGCCCAGGCCAGGTCGAGGTTGCCATCACGGTTGAAGTCGGCGAAAGCGCCGGCGAGCGCGCTGCCGGCCGAATAAGAAGCGCCATTCACAAACGTTCCATCGCCATTGCCCAGCAAGATGCCTGTGCTGAAGGCGACGTCGGTGAAGCCGTCGTTATTGAAATCGGCCGCGACCACGCCAGGAACGTAGGTTCCGCCGTTGTAAAGACGGGGGGCCGGGAAGGTGCCGTCGCCAAAGCCGAAGACAACGCTGACGCCCTCAAAGTTGGTGAGGGCGAGATCGAGTTTGTTGTCGCCATTCAGGTCGGCTGCAGCGACACCGTAGCCGTTGATCAATCCGGAATAGTACACCGGCGATTGAAAAGTGCCGTCACCCTTTCCCAGAGCTACGGCGTAGCCCTTAAGCTCGGAGAAGACGAGGTCGGTTTTGCCGTCTCCGTTCAGGTCTGCGGAGTGCAGTTCACTGGCGAAGATATCCACAGGCATTCTTTGTGGGCTTTGAAATGTGCCGTCGCCGTTGCCGAGGAGAATGCTGATACCGTCCAGGTAGTTTCCGTTGACGTTGACAAGGCTGTTTACCGCCAAGTCGAGCTTGCCGTCGCCGTTGAAATCGGCGGTGGCAATCCCGTATTCGTCAAATCCGCCCGTCGGGTAAGTTACCGGAGCCCGGAAAGTGCCGTCGCCATTGCCGAGCAGGATATATACGCCGCCACTGGGGTTGTAGCTGGCGACGGCGATGTCAGGATGGTGATCGCCATTGAAATCTCCGATTGTGAGCAAACCGGAGGTTGCGCCCGCGCTGTAATTGACGGCGGTGTGGAAAGTGCCGTCGCCATTGCCCAGCAGAATACTGACGATGCCGACGCTGTTTGATGTAGCGACATCGAGTTTGCCGTCACCATTGAAATCGGCAACCGCAACTGACCGTGGGTTCGCGCCCATCGTGTAGGTCGACCCGGTGTTGAACGTGCCATCACCTTTGCCAATGAAAACCTGCACATATCCATTTACTTCGTTGTTTCCAGCGGCGACGACCACATCCAGTTTGCCGTCTGCGTTGAAGTCACCGACGGCGATCGCGTCGGGTGAGCCGCTGGGGGCATAGCTGCCCGCATTGGTGAAGGTTCCGTCCCCATTATTGAGAAAGATCACGAGCGCTTGCGAGCTCAAGACCCCGGTGCCCATAACAACGGCCATATCGGCGTGCCCGTCATGATTGAAATCGCCGAATGCGATCTGAAGGCTCCATAATCCGGAAACCGGATAGGTGGTTACGCTCTGAAATTGGGTCGCGGAAAGAAAAGGCACTGCAATGATGGAGAGCAGGGCAAAGAGAGCGAAGGCTAGACGCTTCAAGGGCAGCACCTCAGAAGCCGCCAGTATGTGACTGGGGCAAAGGGCTGTCAATGTGCAGGAATTTGCAGGATCGCTCGGGGTCCTAGCGCGTGCCGGTTAGCACAACTTTTGTCACGCGCTTCCATTTCGGGATTTTTTCATTGAAGTGACCGAACAGAATGTTTCCAACCGAGAAAATTATCGCGGTGATTGCGATTGCCATCCACATGGTGTTGCATATTTTACATGCGGCCCGTTGTCGCGTAGTTGGCGAAAAATCTCTATTACACTCATCACAGCCCAGTCCTAAACGCTTTACCGCTGAGTTCCATCAATATCCGTTTAACCTGGCCTTATGTCCATGCTATAATCCGAGTTCGCCTGGATCCATATCGAGGCAATCCTGTGATCTCCTCTGAAGGCGAGTCCTGCGCCATCCAAGATCTTTAGATACGAGGTCTAACCATGTCCGGCCACTCAAAATGGGCCACCATCAAGCACAAGAAGGGCGCGCTCGACGCCAAGCGCGGCAAGATTTTCACCCGCCTCATCAAGGAAATCAGCATTGCCGCGAAGAACGGCGGCGGCGATCCTGACACCAACCCGCGCCTCCGCGGCGCTATCGTAGCCGCCAAGGCGGAGAACATGCCCGCCGACAACATCAAGCGGGCGATCCAGCGCGGCACTGGGGAGTTGCCCGGCGCCAACTACGAGGAATTCTCGCTCGAGGGCTACGGGCCTGGCGGCGTGGCGGTGTTGCTCGATATCAATACCGACAATCGCAACCGCACCGTCAGCGAGATCCGTCACGTCTTTGGCAAGAACGGTGGCAGCATGGCCGACGCCGGCGCCGTCTCCTGGATGTTCCACAAGAAAGGCGACATCATCATCCCCAAGACGGCTGCGAAAGAGGACGACTTGATGAACATCGTCCTCGAATCCGGGGGGGAAGACTTGAATGACGACGGCGACAACTGGGAAATCCTGACCGACCCTCACGTCTACGAAACGGTGCTCGGCGCTGTGAAAAAGGCCGGGATTGAGCCCGCATCTTCCAGCGTGGCCATGATTCCGCAGAACTACATCAAGGTGGAAGGCGCCGCCGCCAACACCATGATCCGCCTGATGGAAGCGCTCGAAGAACACGACGACGTGCAGAACGTGCACTCGAACTTCGACATCGATCAGAAACTGTTGGAAGAAGTGGCCGGATAGTTCTGGAGCAAGCGAAGATCGCCAAGCCGCCCTGGTTTCGGGCGGCTTTTGTTCTTGGCGATCGAATCGTCGAATACCGGCCATGCATTCTGCGGACCGAAGTTTTCAACATGTTCGTGGAAAATGCTGTGGAAAAGGACCAAAGTATCTTCGTAAGTGATTCAGCAATGAGGCTCTTCAACACTTTGCACTAGAGCGAGGGCTGGCACTTTCGGGGTAGAAGTAGCGGGCAAAATAAGTCTTGAAAGTTCGACTCGACAAACTTCTTGTGGACCGTGGTCTGGCCGCCTCGCGCGAGCGGGCGCAGGCCCTCATCCTTGCGGGCAAGGTTCTGGTGGAAGATCAGAAAGTCGAGAAAGCGGGCGCGCAGGTCTCTGCCGAGTGCGGGATCCGCATGCTCGGCGAAGATCTCCAGTACGTCAGCCGCGGCGGGCTGAAGTTGGAACGCGCCCTCGAACATTGGAAGATCGCCGTCACCGGGAGGATCTGTCTGGATGTGGGCGCGTCTACCGGAGGGTTTACCGATTGTCTGCTACAGCGTGGTGCCGCACAAGTTATCGCGATCGACACCGGCTATGGGCAGATGGACTTCAGACTTCGCCAGGATGCGCGGGTCCGGCTGCTGGAAAAAACCAATGCTCGCTACCTGACGCGTGAAGCTGTTGGCGTAACTGTTGATCTCATCGTGATGGACGTTTCCTTCATCTCCGCAACTCTGGTTCTTCCCGCCGTGATTGGCGCCGCTTTTCCAGAATCGCGGGACCAACGCCGGGGACGGCAAATCGTCGTGCTGGTGAAACCGCAGTTTGAAGCGGGCAGGGAACACGTTGGCAAGGGAGGCATCGTGCGCGACGAGGCCGCTCAACTCGGAGCCGTGGAGAAAGTGAGAACCGCTCTGCAAAGTCTGGGCGCGGCGCAGACCGACACGATCGAATCGCCCATCCGAGGCGCCGAAGGCAATCGCGAGTTCCTGCTCTATGCCTTGTTCTAGTCCTCTGTGTCCCCTGTGGTTAAGTCCATGAATTTCTGTACAATCTCCTTTTCCCTATGGCCACCCCGCAAGCATCCTCCCCAAAAACCGCAGCCATCATTTCGCGGCCGGATCGTCCCGAGGTCGCGCAGATTATTCCCGGCCTTCTCACCTGGCTCAGTGAACACGGCTACAAAGTCATCATGGACCTGGAAACAGCGACATACATCGCGGGGCAGGAAGTTGTGCCGCGGGCGCAAATGGCGTCGAAGGCCCTTGCTCTCGTTGTGGTCCTGGGCGGCGATGGAACCCTGTTGTCTGCCGCGAGAGTTACGGCAGCCATCGATGTTCCCCTGCTGGGCGTCAACCTGGGATCGCTCGGATTTTTGACGGAAGTGCCGCTGCAATCGCTCTACTCCATGCTCGAAGCCATCGCGCAGGGGCGAGCCGCGGTCGAACATCGCGCGCTGATGGAGTGCCAGTTGTTGCGCGGAGACACGGTTCGCGGCAGCTACCTGGTCTTCAATGACGCCGTGGTGAATAAGACGGCCCTCGCCCGCCTCAATACCTACGAGCTCTACATCGATAAGGCGTTCGTTTCCAGCTACCGGGCGGACGGCATGATCGTGGCCACGCCGACCGGTTCGACGGCGTACTCCCTGTCCGCCGGCGGACCCGTGCTCATGCCGACGGTCAACGCCTTCGTGATCACGCCGGTTGCGCCGCATTCTCTGACGCATCGCCCGCTGGTAGTGCCGGATTCCGTGGAGATTGAAATCCTGCTGCGCAGCGAAGAGGAAGTCGCCTACCTGAGCCTGGACGGACAGCCCGGCCTCGACCTGAGGGACGGCGACCGCGTCCGCTGCCGCCGCTCGGAGCATCAAGTGAATCTCTTCCGCACCGGCTCGGACTTTTTCCAGGTGCTCCGCACCAAGCTGAAGTGGGGAGAACGGCAGAACTGAGGCAGAATGAGTGTGCAGCTAAGGCACAATCACATTTCGCCGCGCAGCAGATCTGAGACTTTCTCTCGCTTCCGGATCACCTTGGCCGTCTTGCCAGTCACCAGCACTTCCGCCGGGCGCGGACGAGTGTTGTAGTTCGACGCCAGAACCATTCCATAGGCGCCGGCATCCAGAACCGCAAGTCGGTCTCCTTCGTCAACTACAGGCAACTCGCGGTCGCGCGCGAAGAAATCTCCGGTCTCGCAGACGGGCCCCACGATGTCCGTAACTTCGGATTTCACCGCCGAATCCGCCCTCTGTGTGACCGGAATGATCTCGTGATAGGCGCCATAGAGCGCGGGCCGGATTAAGTCGTTCATCGCGCCATCCACCACCAGAAATCGCTTGCCGTCATTTTTCTTGCGGTAGACCACTGAGGTGACCAAGACGCCCGCCGGGCCTACAATCGAGCGCCCGGGCTCGAGAAGCAGCCGCACGTCCAGGCCGCGCAAGGGCGCGGCGAGCGCCCGCGCATACGCCGCCACGTCGGCGGAAAACTCCAGCGCGTTCGGCTTTTCGTAGGCAATGCCCAGCCCGCCACCCGCGTCGATATAGTCGATACGATGGCCATCTCCGCGCAGTTCGCCGACCAGGTCCGCGACTCGCGCCATGGCCTCGCCGAAAGGTGCGACATCCGTGATCTGCGAGCCGATGTGAACGCTCACCCCGCGCACCGCGAGATACCGCGCACCCGACCCTTTGGCATAAAGCGCCCGCGCTTCGCGGATGGGCACTCCGAACTTGTGCTTGTGCAAGCCGGTGGAAATGTAGGGATGCGTCTCGGCAGCGACATCAGGATTCACACGCAGCGCCAGCGGCGCTGTCTTGCGCAGTCGACCGGCGCACTCCGCGAGCGCCCACAATTCCGACTCGCTCTCGACGTTGAAAAGCATGATTCCGGCCTTTAATGCCGCGGTCAGTTCTTCGCGCGTCTTGCCCACTCCGGAGAACACGACCTTCTTCGCGGCCTTGCGGTCCGCGCTGAGTACGCGCTCGAGTTCTCCGCCGGAAACCACATCGAATCCGCACCCCTTCCTGGCCAGCAGGCGCAGAATGGTCAGGTTCGAATTTGCTTTGACCGAGTAACAGATGGTATGCGGCAGGTCGCGAAACGCCGCGTCAAATGCGTCATAGCGCTCGCGGATCATCGTCGCCGAGTAGACGTAGAGAGGGGTGCCGTAGTGCTCGGCCAGTTTCTGCAGGGGCACGTCTTCGCAGTACAGGACAAACAGTCCGCCCCGGCGCAGGATGCCGCGTTTCGTCTCGCGATAGACAAATCCGGGCGGACGCGCTGCTAGGTTCTGACTACGGGGGCTCATTTTTTCTTGTGGGGAGTATGTGTTCCGCTACGCACCTTAATGGCGACGACGGTCTGGTCATCGAAGGTTTCCACGCCCGCCGAGTGTTCGGCCGCTGCCTTGAAAAGCGAATCCACGACGCAGTTGGCCGACTTGGCCGCGCACTCGGCAACAGTCTTTTCGACTCGGCCGCGTCCGAATAGTTCGCCCTTGCGGTTGCGGGCATCGAGAATGCCGTCGCTGAAGAACACGAACATATCGCCGGGCTTCATGCGGAACTTGAATTCATCGTAGTCAGCTTCGTCGAACAGGCCGAGGGGCAAGCCCGTCGCTTCGATCACCTCGTTCTTGCCGCCGTGCACATAAATGGGGCGGGGAAGGCCGGAGTTCGCGACCGTCAGGGTGCGGTGCTCGTCGTCCCAGACGGCGTAAATGATGGAGACGAACTGGGCCTCGATGCGGCGCTCGGCCAGCGATAGATTCACCGCGGAGAGCATTTCGGCGGAACCCGGTTCAATCGGAGCGTGCGACCGGATAATTCCGCTGACCAGTGCAGCATAGATGGCTGCCGGGGCGCCTTTTCCGCTGACGTCGCCGATGACAATGCCGAGCCGCGACATCGAATAGGGGATGAAGTCGTACAAGTCGCCGCCGATGGCGCGAGCGGGAACGAACTTTGCCGCAACGTCCAGATGAGCGAGCTTGGGATTCGTCTGCGGCAGCAGTCGTCCCTGCAGTTCCCGCGCCAGGGCCAGTTCGCGCTCCAGCCGGCGTTCTTGCCGCTCGATTTCTTCGTAGAGGCGCGCGTTCTCGATGGCAATCGCAATCTGCGCCGCCAGAGTCGTCATGGTGCGCTGATGCTCTTCGGTGAAAAATCCGCGCCGCGTGTGCTCCAGATCGAGCACGCCAATCACCTTATCTTTATAGATGAGCGGCACGACCAGCTCAGAACGGGTTTCGGGATTGGCTTCGATGTAGCGGGAATCTTTGCTGACGTCGGGAACGAGCACCGCCTGCTGGCTCTCCGCCGCGTAGCCCACTAACCCCCGTCCCAGCGGGATTTCATGCTTCAGATGAATATTCTCGTTGAAGCGCAGGGAGAATCGGTGCTGCAGTTTCTCCCCGGAAGAATCGAGCAGAAGGATGCTGAACATCTGGTAGTCAATCAGCCGCCGCGCCAGTTCCGCGATCCGGCCGAGCAACTCGTCCAGGTTCAGAATCGAAGTCAGTTCGCGGGCAATTTCGTTGAGCAGCAGCAGAATGCGCGCCTGCTTCGTGGTCCGCGTGTAGAGCTGGGCATTTTCGATGCCGGCCGCCATGCGCGATGCCACCAGCGTCAGCACACGGACATGCTCTTCATTGAAATAGCCAGGCTCCCGTGCTTCAATGTCGATTACGCCGATGACGCGGTTCTTGGTGATCAGAGGGATGGCAAGTTCCGAGCGCACGTGGGGAACCGCTTCGATGTAGCGCGGGTCCTGGGTAACGTCGTCAATCAGAACCGCCTGTCGCAATTGGGCCGCCTGTCCGGTGACTCCCTCGCCGACCTTGATCCGGCTGCGCTCGGCAAATTCCGGCGGATATCCCACCTGAAAGCGGAAACGCAGTTCCTGGGTTTTTTCGTTGAGCAGCAGAATCGCAAAAATCTCGTAATCGATAACTTTGCGAACCACCTCGGCGACCCGGCGCACGGTCGTATCCAGGTCGAGCGAGGTGGCCAGCACGTCGGCGACGTCGAGCAGCAGCGACTCGACCGGCAAGCGATCTGGTTTGGAAAGGACAGAACCCATTGTTCGTATGATAGCAGCCGTGTCCCGGTTCCCCTTTAGCACGAAGGAACATCTGCTCGACAGTGGGAGCTCAAATTCGGCGCTCCACTATTCTCGGGGCACAATGCAAATGTCGGCGAGGCTGCGATACTTCTCCGCGTAGTCCAATCCGTAGCCCACCACAAACTCATCGGGAATCTTGAACCCGACATAATCGCCTTCCAGCGGAAGCTTGCGGCGCGACGGCTTGTCGAGCAGCGCTGCGATCTTCAACGTCCGCGGCTGGTGCGCCAGCAGCAGCTTCTTGAGAACCGTGAGCGTCAGACCGGTGTCGAGGATGTCTTCTACTACGATTACATTCCGGTCCTTCATGGATTGGTCTACGTCCTTGGTCAACCTCACTTCCCCGGTCGAGTCCCATCCGCTCTGCAGTTCCTGGGTCGGGCTGGGGCGGTTGCCGTAGCTGGAGACTCCGATAAAATCGAACGTGGAGTCGAGATCGACCTGTCGCGCCAGATCAGAGAGAAAGATGGCCGCGCCTTTCAGCACGCCGACGAAAATAATCGATTGCCCGGCGAAGTCTTTCGTGATCTGCGCGCCCAGTTCGCTCACGCGCTTTGCGATCTCCTGCCGCGAAATCAGCACCTTGAGTTCTGCCATGGCGTTTCATATTAAACTAGGTGGGCCGATTGCGGCACGAATGGATATTGAGCAAGGCGCAACTTCGGGCCAAGGTTTGCTTTGCGACCTTTGCGAATCCTTCGCGTCCTTTGCGGTAAAAAGCTTTTGACCGCAAAGATCGCAAAGAACTGCCGCCGAGGACGCAGAGCGAGCAGGCGCGCTGCCTTCGAAGTTATAGCGACACCTGGATTGAGCACTTATGAATCTAAATGGCATTAAACTCACGTGGTTGGGCCACTCGACTTTCCGCATTGAGACTCCGGGCGGGAAGACGATCTTCATCGATCCCTGGATCATGGGCAATCCCATGTGCCCCGAAGCCGACAAGCAAGTGAAGCAGGCAGACATCCTGCTCTGCACGCACGGTCACGGGGACCACATCGGCGACGCAGTCGAAGTCGTCAAACGCCTCAACCCGGTTGTGGTTGGAATCTACGAACTCTGCCTTTGGCTGGGGAAAAAGGGAGCCAAACAGATTTCTCCCATGAACAAAGGGGGAACGCAAACCGTCGGCGACATCAAAGTGACCATGGTCCACGCCGATCACTCGTGCGGCATCCAGGACGGCGATGAGATCGTCTACGGCGGAGAGGCCTGTGGCTACGTAGTTGAGTTTGAGAACGGCGTGAAGATCTATCACGCCGGCGACACCAATGTATTCGGCGACATGGCGATCATCCGTGAACTCTACGCGCCGGAAATCGCCATGCTGCCCATGGGCGATCTCTTCACCATGGGACCTCGCGAAGCGGCGTATGCGGTCAATCTGCTGAAGCCGAAGACGGTGATCCCCATGCACTTCGGGACCTTCCCGGCGCTCACCGGAACTCCCGGCGCATTGCAGAAACTGGTTCCCGGAGTTGAAGTGTATGAGATGAAGCCGGGCGTCACCATCGGCGCCTGAAAACCACAGACCATTGATCTCGGAAAGGGAAGCGTGTGACTCAAGCTCAGAAGAAAGACTCCGCCGCCAGTTGGCGGCATTACAACTTCACCACCGCGGGGCCGGTCGATGACTACCTCTACTCCATGCTGCCCAAGCGTGACGAAGTGCTGGCCGAGATGGAAGACTATGCCACCGCACACCATGTGCCCATCGTGGGCCCGGCCGTGGCACGGGTTCTGCAGCAATTGGCGGAGATGATCAATGCCCGTACGGTATTCGAACTCGGGTCCGCCATCGGCTATTCGACGATCTGGTGGGCCCAGGCGGTAGGCGAGAAGGGACGCGTGATCTACACCGACGGCGATTCGAAGAATGCGGAACGGGCCCGCGGCTACTTCACCCGCGCCGGAGTCTCGAGCCGCATCACGCTGCACACCGGGGACGCGTTGGAATTCCTCTCGGAGCAGAAGCAGGAGTTCGACATTATCTTCAACGACGTCGACAAGGAAGACTACCCGCGCGTGCTGCGCCTGGTGGCGCCGCGCCTGCGCAAAGGCGGACTGTTCATCACCGACAATGTGCTGTGGAGCGGGCGCGTCGCCGAAAAGAATCCCAGCGAGGCGAGCACCAAGGCCATCCTGGAGTTCAATCGTAAACTCTACGACGCGAAAGAGTTCTACACGACTATTCTGCCGATCCGCGACGGCCTTGCGGTTGCATTGAAAAAGTAGGCGTCCCGCTCTAATTCGGCAGCAGCCCGTACACGTCGATTTCCGTTCGAGTGCTCACGTAGACCTTGCCGTTGGCGAGGGTTGGCGGCACAAACTTCACCGCGTTTCCCGCCTGATCGCGATTGCCGGTGGCCTGCGTGCTGTTCCAGTATTCCGTTGCAAGATTGGTCGCACTGTACGCGTGCAGCACGGCCGGGCCCGTGCACGCCGAGGGTATAGGCACGGCATAGCATTTGATGCCCCCGGCAGCATTCGGGCTGGCATAGCCATAAAGGCCCGCATCGATGGCCCAGACGATGCCATTGGAATCTCCTTGCGAGGAGATCGACGGTGAAACATCGGGGAAGCCATAGGCCTGGCTCGACTTTGACGCGGGGGATGGGCTGCACGGTTGTGGGCTGCAGAAGAGGCCAGTGGTGGAGTCGAAAGCGAACTGCTTCAGGACATCGTCGGCGCCCGCGAAATAGAGGTTGTTCTGCCAGAAGGCAGGCGTTCCCCAGAACCCGCCAGTGGCCTGGAAGGTCTGCACGATCTGGTTGTTGTTGCTCGGCTGAAATTGGCCCATGTTGTCGCGGTCGATCAAATAGACGACACCATCTTTTCCGAGTTGGATTAGCAGATGCGGCGGTCCGACCGTTTGATCTGGGAGAAGCACCGGCGCACCTGAGCCGAGATCGGTATCGTTCCCCGAGAGCTCAAGTTCGTCCCACGGGGTAAACCAACCGCTCACCTGCATCGACGTGGTTCCGGCAATTGGACTCAGACGGAGGACGCTGTCGCCATAATCGTTCTCCAGCGACATGCCCGAGCCCTGGTCAAACACGCCGTTTCCGGTGGCGACGTAGACATCGTTTCCGCTGTCCACCGCGGGAGCGCCACCTCCGCTCCAGATCCCGCCGTCAGCGCCATTCAGCCCGTTCGGTGTGGTATTGAACACGCTCGGCGCCTGCGATAGATCGGATGCACTGTAACCCATCAGCCACCCGTGATAAGGCGTTGCGTCCTCGTGCGCGGCAAATGCTACATACACATTTCCCCCGGCCAGCGCCAGGCCAGACCGATTGTGGTGCAACTGAGAGTTGAAACTCACCATGCCGCCGGAAGACCCATCGCCGGTTCCTGGCACTGACGCGGCGATCGTCACCGGCGCATTGAACTTCTCGCTCCCCGTGATTATGTCCAAAGCATGCAGCCGGAGGTAAAAGGTGCCTGACGACTTGGAACACTTACCCGATGTTGCGCCTGGGATTTCCGATGCGCTTACCACATAAATCGTGCCGTTCGCCGGATCAATTACCGGCGTTCCTGTCACTCCCACTTCTGGGTAGATGTCCCCAAAACAATTGCCCACGTCGTTCCAGATGATGGGCGTCTCATTCGCGGTGCCGCCATGCAGCGTGTCCAGCAACGTCACCTGCCAATACGTCACGCACGGACTGGCGTCGGCATCGAAGGCGTAGAGGCTGTCATGTTGCGTGGCCACGAACACGACGTTGTGGGTGCCACCTCCGATTGTCAAGCCCGGCACCCAAAGCGGCTGCGTGTAGACGGCGCCATCGACGGCGCAGGAAAACAGCTTGCCAAAAGTTGTGGTGCTCACGGTCGACGAAGTCAGCGCGTACTCCTGCGTGTTTGCCCCGTCCCTCGATAAGTCGTTGTGGTAAGTGAACACGCCCGCCAAGTCGGTGACGGCTACGCTCGCCGAGGCCGAGGAAGTGGACAGCGCGACGCTGGTCGCAGTAACGGTGTGACCGCCGCCGGTCGCAGGCGGCGTATACAGACCGCTCGCGCTGATTGTCCCGACCGTCGGGTTGCCCCCGTCAATGGTGTCCACGCTCCACGTGACGTTCGTGTTGCCCATGTTCCCGGTTACTGAGGGCGTGAACTGCTGCGTCCCGCTCGTTGCGGCCACTGCGGCACGCTTTGGAGAAAGCGTCACTGTAACGCTCGGCGCGGCCACAGTCACGCTAACCGGAGTGGTCGGCGCCAGGCTGCCGGACGTGCCGGTGACGGTCACAGCAGTCGTTCCTGTGGCGGCGGTGCCAGCGACCATCAGGGTCAGCACGCTGGTAGTAGTTGTACTGGGAGGATTGAACGATGCCGTGACGCCGGACGGAAGGCCCGATGCGGACAGGGTTACGCTGCTGCTGAATCCATTTTGGCCGATCACCGTTATCGTGCTAGTGGCACTGCCGCCTTGGCCGACAGTCGCGTTGGCGGGTCCCGCGGATAGCGTGAAACTCGGCTGCGCGACGAACGATCCGCCGCCCCCGCCGCATCCCGTCAGAGCCAGCATCGCTGCCGCGATCCACAACCCACATACTTGCGCACTTCGCGTCATGTCGAACTCCTGGCCAGGACGGAATTCAGAACAGAGACCGCTCTCGGCTCAAACGCGAACCGAGTCCTGCCTACTTCGCCTGCGGTTGGATCAGTTCCACGTCAATGGTAATGGTGATCTCGTCTCCCACAACGCCGGGAGCGCCGCTCACCCCAAAGTCCTGGCGAGTGATCTTGGTCGTTGCCGACGCGCCAATGCGCTGGTTGCCCCAGGGATCTTTGATCGCGGCCGACGGCCCATCCACGTCGAGCACCACTTCTTTGGTCACGCCGTGCATCGTCAGGTCGCCCGTGATCTGCAGTTTCGCGGGCCCTGCCACTTTCGTTGTCTTGGAATGAAAAGTAATGGTCGGATACTTCTGTACCTCGAGGAAGTGCGGACTGCGCAAATCGTTGTCGCGCGCTTCCACGCGCGTGTCCACCGAATTCGCGTCGATGGTGGCGTCGAGAGAATCCTTCGACGGGTCTGCCGGGTCATGCTTCGCCGAACCGCTCACTTTCGTGAACGCTCCCCGCACGGTGGATACCCCAAGGTGCCGCACAGAAAATTGTGCCGCAGAGTGATTGGGATCGATCTGCCAGGTTCCAGCTTGTGCGGCGGCGGTCGTGGCCATCGCCAGGGCGGTGATGAAGGTCAAAATAAAACGGGACATATTTGCGATTTCTCCTTTGAGGGGATTTGTTTTCAGCAATGCTAAATGGACTTGACCGGAATCGCCAACAAGTCTTCGACTAGGCCGACTTCTTTCTGCAGGAATGGTTCAGCGTGGCTCACGCCGCCGAGCGTGCCGTAGAAGCGTGCCATGGCCTCTACGCGGGCGCGGATCTCGTTGTGGGCAGGGAACACGTCCTTGCCTGCTTCCTGATCGCTGAATTGCGATGTGTAAGCCAGGATCGAGGCAAACTTTCCCTCGAACTGCTCGCCGATATCGACGACAAACGAAGGCCGAATGTCGTAATAAAGCGTTGCATAGACGATCTTGAATGGCCGGTGAGGAGCAAGAGAAGTAGCGCCGGCATCTTGCCGGCTGTCCCGGGGGCGTCCTGCCCCCGGCGGCGCGGACGTGACGCCCTCGCCGACAGCCGCCGAGACGGCGGCGCTACAGTCAAGTTTCGCCAGCCCGGCCAGAAAACACGCTTCATATCCCAAAACGGAGGCGGTGTAATGGTCTGGATGTCGCCCCTTCCAGTAGGGCAGAATGACCACACGCGGCCGCGTCTCGCGAATCACGCTGGCCACCTTGAGCCGGTTCTCCCAGGTGTTCTCGACGCGACCGTCAGGGATGTCGAGCGCGCGCCTCCAACTCACACCCAGAATCTTGGCAGCGTCGGCGGCCTCCCGCGCGCGATCTTCGGCTGTGCCCCGCGTTCCCATTTCGCCCTGCGTCAGGTCGAGAATGCCCGTGCGCTGCCCGCGCTGGGCGGCTTTCAGCAGGGTGCCGCCGCAGGTCTGCTCTACGTCGTCGCGGTGCGCGGCGATGGCCAGGATGTCGAGAGATGAACTCATTGGGAGAGAAGACATGTCAGTCGAGATTGCCTTGCTCCAGCACCACGTTCTCACGCACGATCAGCCGGTGCGCCGCCATTTCCTTCAGCGTGGGAAGCACGCGGTTCACGTGCTCATCAGTGTCGACGAAAATGATGATCACCGGCAGTTTGCCTCCGGCCTCGATCAGGTGCGCCGTCTCCACGCGATGCCGCCCCAGAAATCCCGCCACGGCGTGGATCGCGATGGCCGCGTAGGCGTTCTCCTTGCGAAGGTAGTTGAGAATCTCCATGTGCAGCGGCCGGTGATGCCACTGGTCCGCTTCGTTCAGGTAGATAGTGACTTGGACAGCCATCGCGTCCGCCATTTTACAGCACCCGCGCCAGCGCCATGCCGGCGAGCGCGCCTCCCAGGCAGAGCAGGTTGTTGCCGAGCACGTTGGTCAGCATCAACCCCCACTGGCCCTGCTCGAAATACGACATGGTCTCGAACGCGTAGCTGGAAAAAGTGGTGAACGAGCCGCAGAAGCCTACGACCACCAGCAGCCGCCAGCGCGGGTCCACCAGCACACGCTCGCTGGTCCCGATGACGAAGAAGCCCACGATGAAGCTGCCCACAATGTTGATGGCGAGCGTTCCGTAAGGGAAGATGGGGCCGAACTCTCGGGCAGCGAGACGGCTCAGCAGATACCGCAGGTTGGCGCCGACAATGGCGGCGACGGATATGGCGAGGAAGTCTTTCACGATGGAATCTCTCCTACAAAAATGGATCGATCTGTAGGAGTCATCAGCCTGCGTCGCGTCGGCAGCGCAGGCGGTTGTGGCGAACTCCATCGCCGTCCTTAATTGTTTACCACAGAGGGCACTGAGGAGCACAGAGGTTGACGGCCTGAGGTCCGAGGTCCAACGCCCGCTCCTTCACTTCTTCCGCTCCACCAGAAACCGCGCCAGTTCCTTCAGCGGTTCCGCTGGTTCGCCGAAGCTGCCCAATTCTGCGAAGGCCTCGTTCACCAGCGCATCCGCCTTGCGCACCGACGCGTCAATCCCAAACAGCGCCGGGTACGTGGCTTTCTCCGAGGCGGTATCTTTGCCGGCAGTCTTTCCCAGTTGTTCGGAGGTCTGCGTCACGTCGAGCACGTCGTCCACAATCTGAAAGGCCAAGCCGATCGCCAATCCGAAGGCGCGCAGCTTCGCCACCTGATTCTCTTTCGCGCCCGCAAAGAGCCCACCGCTCACCAGGCTCGCCGTGATCAGCGCGGCGGTTTTGGAGCGGTGAATGTACTCCAGCATTTCCGCCGTCGGCTGAGTGTGTTCCGCTTCCAGATCCACGACCTGCCCGCCGATCATGCCGTCGACCGTGCCCGTGCCGCGGGCGATCTCTTCAATAATGCGCACGCGAGCTTCGGCCGGACACTTCAGCCGCGCCAGAACTTCGTAGGCCTGCGTCTGCAGGGCATCTCCGGCCAGGATCGCGATGGCCTCGCCAAATGCTTTGTGACAAGTGGGCCGCCCGCGGCGCAGATCGTCGTTATCGAGCGCGGGAAGATCGTCATGAATCAGCGAGTAGGTGTGCAGCATCTCCAGCGCCGCGCCAAGTTCTTCGATCCGCGCCGGCAACGATCCGGCCACCATGCGTCCTGCCTCCATGCAGAGCACCGGCCGCAGACGCTTGCCGCCGGCAAACACGCTGTGGCGCATGGCCTTGTGGATCGACTCCGGATGCTGCGTCTCCAGCGGAATGAGCCGGTCGAGCGCGGCGTCGGTCAACTGCCGTCCGTGTTCGAGTGTCTCCTTGAGCATGAAGCAGTGAGTATAACAAGGCGGCGGAGGGGGGAACTGTCGTCCGCGACGAGTGGCCCACCTAAAAAAAATAGAGGACGCCCGTGGGCGTCCTCGTGGCACCGGATCAATCTACGCGGCAGCGCTGCGCGAAAGCGCCATGCTTCGCAGAACCGAAGTCAGTACGTTTGCCACATCATCCGCGGGGCAGACATCGCTGGCGCCGGCCGCCAGCGCGGCCATCCACATTTCTTCGTCAGGGATGCGGTGGGTGCAGACGATGGGCAGCGCAGGAAAGTCGTGGTGTAAACTCTCGACATCGGCCAACAGCCAGTACTCGATGTTGAGAACCACGGCCTCCGGATGGTTCCGGGCTACGTTGTCCCGCAATTCCTCGCGGGAGCGGGTTACATGCACTGAGAAGTGAGGGCGCAGTCCACCAACCAGGTGCCTGGCCACTCTGGGATCTTTTTCGAGAACCACTACACTTTGAGCCATACTTCCCCCGATCTTCAACCGTCGTCAACGTTGGACTAGGGCTGCGGGGTGGCTGGGAAAACCACTACACCACAGACATCTAAAGCTCTCGAATCGCGGCCAGAAATCCGTACGACTTACCGGCGTGCAGGCAACTTCTCTGTCAGCGGCTCGAATGGTTCAGCTTGGAGCTTCCCATTCTTTTTCAGCAGGATCTCGACCTTTCCTTCCGCCTGTTCCAGTTCCTTGCGGCAGGCTGAGGAAAGCTGCATACCTTCTTCGAAGAGTGTCAGAGACTTCTCCAGGGGAACTTCTCCCTTTTCCAGTTCCTGAACAATTTTCTCCAGTCGCTGGAGGCACTCTTCAAACTTGGGCAACGGGGTTTTCGCTCCGTCTCTTATTGTAATGCAACTATTCAGAAGAAGTGTCCAGTCTTTTTAGCGGGAAGGACACAAAAAAATGGACGATGCAGTCCCGGTGTGGGAAACGGTTCTTGAACCGGACGCTGGCAGTGCCGTTGGTTGACGAACTGAATCGATTCAATAGCCCGAGGGCCCGGGGGATGCCGCGCTAGGCTGTTATTTTGGAGCCTTGGTCGCCCCCAGAGCCTCCAACACGTCGACCGCCGAACTGTAGCGCCCCTGTGGCGCGCTGACCTGCGCCCCTTGCGCCATCTGCCGGGCGGAAATCAGCATTTCTCGCGCTATAGCCACGCCCTCCGCCCGAGCGAGTTCGGGGGTTTGCGCCCGCGCCATGCGCTCCAGAATCGCGTCCGGCACCGAGACCCTCAGCTCATTCTTCATGAATTCGGCGTTGCGCACGCTGACCAAGGGCCATATGCCGGCCACGACCGGGATGCGGCAGTGTGCTTTTTCAATGCGCTCCAGGAAGTTCTCCAGTAGACGCAGGTCAAATACAGGTTGGGTCACGGCATATTCCGCCCCGGCTTCAACCTTGTACTCGAAGCGGCGGATCTCCTCATCCAGATCGGTCAGCCCCGGGTTCGCTCCCACGCCAATCACAAAGCCGGTCCCGGTTCCAATCGGATTTCCGCCGAGATCAAGTCCGCGGTTCAGGTTGTGCACGATGTTGACCAGGCCAATGGCGTCTACGTCGAACACGGCGGTCGCGTCCGGATAATTGCCCATCTTCGGAGGATCGCCGGTGATGCAGATCAAGTTCCGGATGCCGACCGCCGCCGCTCCCAGCAGATCGCTCTGAATGCATAGAACATTTCGATCGCGGCAGGTGTAGTGCAGAATAGCGTCAATGCCGACTTCGCGCTGGATCAGCAGCGACAGCGCCTGGTTGCTCATGCGTGCCGACGCCCGCGGGCTGTCCGGGATGTTGACCGCATCCACGCCCACCGACTTCAGAAACCGCGCGCCTTCGACCTCCTTGCGAATGTCGATCCCTTTCGGAGGCACGATCTCGACCATCGTGACAAACTCGCCGCGAGCTAGCCGGGCGCCCAGCGGCGACCGGTTCTCCAGCGGCACGGCCGGAACCGCCATCGGTGCGGACTGGCTGCCCGCCACGTGGGCGGAAGCGGTCCTTCCTCTGGCCTCGCTCGCCCGTAGAGCGGACTTCATCACCCGGATATGCTCCGGAGTCGTTCCGCAGCACCCGCCCACCAGCCGCACCCCGGCCGCCACAAATTTGCGCGCGTAACTGGCCATGTATTCCGGCGAGCACAGATAAATGTTTCTGCCCTCCACCGATCGCGGAATTCCTGCATTGGGCTGGGCTGCCAAGGGCAGGGAAGTAGCGGCCCGCACTCGCTCCATCGCGTCCAGCATGGCGACCGGACCTACGCTGCAGTTGCAGCCAATCACGTCCGCTCCCCATTCCTCGAGCTTGGCAACGAACGTCTGCGGGTCGGAGCCGTCGAGGCAGTTGCCGTCCTCGTCAATGGTGACTTGCGCCACGAGCGGCAGCGAGGCGCTCACCTCCCGGGCGGCCAGCATCGCCTGGTGAATCTCTTCCAGGTATCCGAACGTCTCAAGAATCAGCAGATCGACGCCGCCTTCCACCAGCGCCTCAATCTGCTGGCGGAACGCCGCGCGAGCCTCCTGAAACGACGTCTTCCCCAATGGTTCGATTCTGGTACCCAGCGGGCCAACCGATCCCGCCACCCATACATCGAAGCTTTTGGCGGCTTCGCGTGCCAAGCGAGCACCGGCTCGATTGACGTCGCGAACCTTGTCCGCCAAGCTGTGCCGTCCCAGGCGGAAAGAGTTGGCACCGAAAGTATTAGTTTCAATAATCTCGGCTCCGGCCTGCAGGTAGTCGTGGTGAATCCCGCGAATCAGGTCGGGCTGAGAGAGATTCAGTTCATCGTAGGACCGGTTGATGAAGATGCCTTTGGCGTAGAGCAGCGTCCCCATGGCGCCGTCGCACAACACGGGGGAGTGCTTGATCCGGGCAAGAAAGTCAGCCGCCATATATTTCTGAGAATACAGGATGAAGACCGGTTCGTGCATCTCGATGACGCTGGGGAGGAAGCACGGAAAAAAGCAGCGGCCTCTCCGTTCAATCCCGCGAGCCCCGCACGAAGTGAGGTTCCGGGTCTGTTATAATCCACCATTTCGCAATTAAATCTCCCTTTTTCATGTCGTTAGGAGCCTGCCGTTTGAAGAGACGCATCCTCGTTCTGGTGGTCGGGTTGTGGGCCGGAGTGAATCTACTTTCCTGTGGCGGATACACTACCAAGGGATATCGGCCCCCTAGCGGCCTGTTCAATCGCGTCCTGGCTTCGCAGGGCGTCACCTCGACCTTTTCTTTCGGCAGCCTGGTGATGATCAACGGGGTGAACGACACGCTGGCGCGGGTTTCGCCACTGAGCGCGGGAAGTTCCCCGGGACTCATGGTGCTATCGCCGACCCGGAACATTCTGGCAGCCTTCGACGCGAGCAGTGACAATGTCTACGCGATCAACACGGTCCGGGAATCTGGCCTAGGAAACGTCCGCCTTCCGGGGCTGACCTCAAGCATGGTGTTTCCGACGGCCCTCCCGATCGGATATGCCGCCATCCCCACGGCCACTATCAGCGGCTTTTCGTTTCTGGGCGCCGTGGACGTGATGAATTTCTCCGCGGGAGCGCTCACGACGATTGCGGTCAGCAATGCTCAAACCGTGATCGCGAATTCCAACGGTACCCAGCTCCTCGTCTTCAGCAACGACTCCGACTCTGTGACCGTGCTCTCTCCGAGCGTCGCGGTGCCTCCGGTCGACACGAGCTGTTATACCAATCCCCCGAACGCCGTCTGCGCGATTGTCACGGGCTTCGACCGCCCCATTTATGGCATTGTCAGCGGAAATACCGCCTACATTTTGAACTGCGGTCCGCAGTGTGGCGGGATCCAAGCCAGCGTCATGGTCTTCGACCTGCCCAGCCTTACGATTACGAATACCATTCCGGTCGAGGCGGCCACCATGGCGATTCTTAGCGGCTCGACGCTCTACGTGGCCGGCACTTCGCCCACCAACAATGCCTGTACCGGCCAGACCACCGCGGCCGCCACCTGCGGGCGCCTCGACATCGTCGATCTGGGCGCGGGGACGGTAACCGGCAGCGCCGTCATCACCGACGGCTTCCACACCCGCATGGATATGACCACGAACGGCCAGATCTTTATCGGATCGCACAACTGCACCAATATCGGCAATGTCAACAATCCCACCGGGGAAGTGCGCGGTTGTCTATCCATCTTCAAGACCGCAGACAATTCGGTGCTCATCCCCCCGGACAATGGCAACGTGAACGGCCTGCAGGGATTCATCAGCCGCAACGTCGAGTACGTGGCCGAGGGCGGCGCCTTGCGGGTGTACGACACCACCACAGATATTCTGCTGATCAACAATTTCGTGCCCCAAGGGGACATCAACATCGTCGGCTACGTGGGCGACGTGAAGGCGATCGATTTCTTCTAGCAGCTCTCGGAACAACTCTGATTTTGGGTGGCGCAGCGCTTATATAGCGCTGCGATAAATCTAGCGTTATCGCTGGGGGCCTTTAGTGTCTGCGTGAGAACTGGATTTCTGGGAGAACGGTGGCACGGGACGACCGAAATCCAGCCGCGAAAGCCTGCCCTGAGCGAAGTCGAAGGGCGGCGGCATGGGAAAGCCCGGCACGGAAGTGCCGGGTAAGAATGGGAAAGCACGCGAGTCCCGAAGGGACGGCACAAGTTCTCAAGCACACTCCTATATAGTGACCGGGTCAATGAGTGCAAACGCCTGGTTTCAACAGCTACCTTCGAAAATCCCGTCGATCGGGTGAAACAACAGGTTGAGTTACTCCGGGAAGTTCATGTGGCGCATGAGGTCCTGGAAGCGGGGATCTGAGCGCAATTGGTCCCAGTCCCAGGCTACTCCGAGATGCACCAAGGGAGTTTCGTTGGCGTCGTAAGCCTTTTGCAGCCATAGGATGGCGTTGTCCGTGTCGCCTGCATGGGCGTAGAGTCGGGCGATGCGGACTCCGGCAATGTGGGAATGTTGTGCACGGGACGACAGGACGCTAGCGGCGCGCCGCATGGCCTCGCGATAGCCGGCCTGCTGATAGCCGCTTTTCAGCGCGGCTACCATAGCCTCGTGATCAGGCAGGGCTTCGAAGAACTTGATTGCCTCCTCCAGCGCTTCCTTGTCCCTGTGCTTGCGGTAGTAGGCACCCCAGAGGCCGAGGTGGGCGGAAGAAAAATTAGGCTGGGTGGCGATGACCTTCTGCAGCAAATCGATGGCTTCGTCATAGCGGCCCAGATAAACCAAATGCCATCCATAGAAACAACGCAGGAAGAAATTCATGGGGTCGAGATTGAGCGCCCGCTGGACTTCGCTCTGCCATTCCTGGTTACGATGGATCGAGATCAGGTAGTCGGCATACATGAAATGCGCATCGGCACTGCTGGGGTTCAGATCGATCGCGCGACGAAAGTCGCGCTCGGCGGCCTGCCAGTCTTTTTCGTATTCCTCAATGTTGGCAAGACTGACATGCGGTTCGGGCAGCGTGTCGTCCAGTTGCAGGGCCTTGAGTGCAGCAGCCTTGGCCTTGGGCATGGTCTCCGAGGGGGCGGCGTAACCTGAATCGGTACGCATCATCCAGACATCGGCGAGCCCCGCATACGCCAGCGCGTAGTTGGGGTCTTTCTCGAGGGCAAGTTGGAAATAGCGTTCCGCGTCGTCAATCCCCTGCTTGGAGATTGTGTACCACTGGAAGCGGCCCTTGAGATAAGCCTCATAGGCCTCAGGATTGGTGGCGCGGGGAGCGGTGAGCCGGGCACGCTGGCCGGGGTTGAGTGTGGCCTTGATTTCATTGGCGATGGCGCGCGTCAGTTCCGCCTGCAAGCTGAAGACATCACGCAGGTCGCGCTCATAGTCGTTGGTCCATATGAGCTTCTCGGCAGGCACTTCCAGAAGGCGAGCGGTTACCCGTACGCGGGTGCCGGACTGCTGCACCGATCCCTCGACGACCGCGTCCACCTTGAGTTTCTGAGCGATCTCGGCCAGCGGCATCTTGGTACCTTTGAATTGCATGACGGATTGGCGTGAGATGACGCGCGCGGAAGTAACCTTCCCCAATTGTGTGATGAGTTCCTCGGTCATGCCGTCGGCGAAGTATTCGCGCGTTGGGTCGCCGGAAAGTTCGACCAGCGGCAGAACTGCAATGGCTTTTCGTTGTTCCGTATCGACCACTACCCGATGTTTGTACCACCAGGTTCCCAACGGCCCCAGCAGGGCGAGCAACAGCCCGGCCATGGCGAGTAGCAGGTAAGTCTGCAAGCGCGAATTTCGTTCGAAGGTCGGGGTCGCGACTCGCAGCTTCGCCACTTTGCTTCCAGCGCTTTTTACTTCTCCGGAGTCGGTCGCCCGCTTGAGCAGCGCGAGGTCGGAACGGATCTCGGCCGCACTCTGGTAGCGACGGGCACGGTCTTTTTCCAACGCCTTGCCGATGATGCTTTCGAGTTCGATGGGGATCTTGGGATTCAAATCGCGCGGCGGAAGCGGCTTCAGATGGAGCACGGCATCGAGGATCATCCACGAGTTGCTTCCGGCGAACGGCCTTTGGCCCGTGGCCATTTCATAAAGCACGACGCCGAGGGAAAACAGATCGCTGCGCGCGTCCACGGTTTCGCTGCGCGCCTGTTCGGGCGACATGTAGACGGCGGTCCCGGGAATCAAGCCTACGGCGGTAAGCGACTGATCCACTCCGCCATCGTCGGCGGTTCCCAGGTAGTGCACGATCTTCGCCAGTCCGAAGTCGAGCACCTTGACCTGGCCGCCGGGAGTCAGAAAGATGTTGGCGGGCTTGATATCGCGGTGAACGATATTTTTGGCATGCGACGCCGCGAGCGCGTCGGCCACCTGCACCCCTACGTCGAGCACCTCGTCGAGTTCCATCGCGTGTCCGGCGAGGTGCTGCTTCAGGCTTTCGCCTTCCAGCTTCTCCATGACGATGAAGGGATGGCCGTTGTTGTCTTCAATGCCGTGGATCGTGCAAATATTGGGATGATTGAGTTGTGACGCGGCACGGGCTTCGCGGGTGAAACGCTCGAGCGACTTGGGATCGCTCGCCAGATTCTCAGGGATGAACTTCAGGGCGACGTGGCGGCCGAGTTTTAGATCCTCGGCTTCATACACCAGGCCCATACCACCGGCGCCGAGCTTTTGGAGAACCCGGTAATGGCCCACTACCTGGCCCAGGAGCGGATCCTGGCTGCACGTGTGGCCCGCCATTGGGGAAGATCCTCTCTCCCCTCACCTTCAGGGAGAATCGTAGGCCGGAGTGGGGGGCAAGTCAATGAGCGCGATGGCGGGTTTACGCCCATAATCATTCTTTGTGTCCAATCCCGGTAGAACAGCTCTGCCAATAATCCCATGAGCAAGGAACTGTATCTCGCCACTGCACCGAGCTCAAGCTAACCGACGTAAGATCGCCATTTACGCTCATCGACCCGTTGAATCGGAGTTCTGAGTGTAAACGCCTGTTAGCGACATCCGTCGTGCGATACTTCTTCCCAACATGCTCACAACGGCGGTAGTCGAAGACAACAAAGCTTCTTGGGTTCATGTACTTCATTTCGTGGACGAATTTCCAGACAACGAAATTTGGACAGCGTGGAAAGCCTTTATGCGCCTTGTGATCGAGGCCTGTATTGAGGCTGGGCTGGATCGGTATTTCCGGGCTGGTCAGTCGGTGCAGCACATAATCTTCTCAACATGTGAGCGTCACGGGCTTGAACAGCTCAGCCCTGCACCGCCCCGCGTTACGCTTGGGCGGCATAAGAGCGCAGGAATGTTCGTCGCATGGTCTCACAATAACCTTTGGTTTCATGATCCCGAGCGCGAAGACGCGGTGACATCAGACAATGCCGTATCGGTTCTCAAGAGCTATTTGGCTGATCTGTGGCGCGAAACGCGTCCGATGGACCCGGTCCCGTTCGACGTTTAGTTTCGAGAACCGGAGTAGCGGCCAATTGGCACAACCCGAAGGAGCGGCGGATAGTTGGCGATAAATCTCTATATCACTCACTGACCGGGCCAACCTGCTTCGAGGTCTACCCCGCTGGGCCCATTACTGGTTCGGCTCCAGCACCAACCGGTGCGTCCCGGCCGCTTCCACGGCTTTTGAACTGAAGGGCAACGCGAACGTAGTTCCTTCGGACCACGCCTTCCACTGATCCATGTAATAAGGGCTCAGAAAATTTCCGCCTTGCCCGGTCACGATATTCAGCGTCGACTGATCCAGGTCCGCCAGATTCGCCGTGAAACGCTCCGACGGCCCATGGTGCCGCGTCACCGCCTTCACCGTGTATCCGCTGCCTGACTGCTCCTGCACTCCGGTTCCCGACCAATGCCGGATCAGCGGAATTCTTCCCAGGATCGGGTGCTGGATCTCGACTGCATTGAACGCGCCCCAGTGCCACGACGCCAAGTCCTTTGGTGTTTCCGGACCGTTCACCGCCGCATCCACGGCTGCCGTGAGCAGTTCGTCGTAGTTCGGAGATTTTGCCGGCAGCCAGCGCCTGGGCCGGTGCAGCAGAATGTTTTCGAGCCACACCGAACGCATCTCCCACGAGTACGTCTTCCAGCTTAGGACTTCATCGCCGCGCGTGGCATCGGCGGGCGCGCTTCCCAGTTTCGGCTCGAGCAGCAACCGTCTCAGTTCACGGATCGAATTCTCGGCGATGGTCGGCGCCGCCGAGGAAGCCTGCATGCGTCCATCCCAACTCCGCATGAGATCGGCTGCTTGTTTGACCCTTGGCGAAGGCTTGGAGGCGTGATCCACCGCGTATACAAACCGTTCGGCCGCGAACAGCGTGGCTTCGGACTGAATGTCGGTTTGCAGCGCCAGCATATCCGCCGCCGAGAACTGCCGTCCCGATTCCAGCACGTGGTAAATGCGCGCCGTGCGCCAGGGAGCTTCCCATTCCATGCTGATCGAATTCGGGTAGCCATCGGGCGTGATTCTTCCGTTCGCCGTGCCTATGATTCCCGACGGCGGGTTGTAGATGCTGGGCAGCTTTTCGAACGGAATGTAGGAAGTCCACTCGTGCGCGTTGTCGGCGCCGCTCACCGGAAGGCTGCCGTCTCCCGCCGCCCGGATGGGAACCTTGCCTGTCGTCTGATATCCGATGTTTCCATCCACGTCGGCATACACCACGTTTTGGCCGGGCGCGTCCATCTGCGAGAACGCCTGCCGAAACTCCTGCCAGTTCTGTGCCGCATCCACATCAAAGAATGGGATGTGCAAGGCGTCGTAGAGCGTCCAGCGCAACGCCAGCGCCCGCGTCTCGCCCGGAACGAGTTCCGTGATCACCGGTCCGTGACGGGTAATCTTCACATCCACGTTCACGTCCGGCTTGCCCTTGACGTGGATGACCTCGCCGCGATGTTCCGGTTGCACCCATCCACTCGGGGTTTGATACGCGCCCTGCGGGTTGAAATTCTCGATGTAAACGTCGGTCACGGTTGGGCCGACGTTCGTAAATCCCCATGCGATCCGCTGATTGTGGCCCACGATCACATATGGCATGCCCGGCAGCGTCACGCCAGCGACATCCAGAGTGCCGGAGTGCAGGTGCGCCTCGTACCAGAGATTGGGCATCTGGTGGCCGAGGTGCATGTCATTCGAGAGCAAAGGCTTGCCCGTCACGGTGTGCGTCCCGGAAACGACCCAATCGTTCGAGCCGTCTACGGGCAACTCCCCGACTGGCGAGGCTGCGCAGTTTGCTGAAAGACTCGGTTTTGGGTGGCGCAGCGCTTTAAGCGCTGCGATAAGGCCCTTCTTTTCTGTAAGGGCTTTAGCCCCTGAGGCGTCTGGATCGAGTTCTTCAGCAAACTGTTCGACCGGCAAGGCCTCTGGTGCGGTCGAGGGAATCTGCCGCGTGACCGAATTGTCGGGAGAATCCTCGTCGTCCTCGTCGTCCGAATCGCCCGCGTTGCTGTCCGGTTCATTCAAGTCCTCGCGCATGACGGTCGGCGGACGATCGTGCCACGAGCGGTTCACATACAGGTCTGCAGTCAATTCCGGCCCCAGTTTCGCAAGAATCTTTTCGCGACTCAGCGCGTCGTAAAAGTAGTGATAGTTGAGATCCTTGACCATCTGGTTGGCGATGACCAGCGAGTCTTCTGCCCGCCACGGCTTCGGCCCGTAATGCAGGATGCGAAACTCAATCGGCAGGCGGTCCCCGTGCGTCCCGATGTAGGCATTCACCCCGCGCGCATAGGCTTCGAAGAAACTTCGATCGCGCGGGCTGGCCGTCTCCAGCGCTTTCCTCGCCACCGCCCGCAGGCCCAGAATCCTCTGTTCGCGGTCCAGTTTCAGCGTGTCCTCGCCCAGAATCTCCGAGAGTTCTCCACTGCCAAAGCGGCGCATCACGTCCATCTGCCACAGCCGGTCCTGTGCCGTGACATAGCCCTGCGCGAAGAAAAGATCTCCGAGGCTGGCCGCTTCGATGGTGGGCACCCCGTGACTGTCGCGCGTCACCGTGACCGGCGCTTCCAGCCCGCTGATCTGCAACCGCCCGTCGAGCTGGGGAAGAGCAGAGTGTGCGATGTAGTAGGCATACGCCACTGCTCCCGCCAGAATCATCAGCACGGCCAGTAACAGCCACAGCAGAATGCGGGAAATCGGCGAGCGGTGCGGCTTGGGTGGGCTGATCTCTGCCAGGGTACTCATGAGGAATCTCTGATTGTATTCCACGCCGCAGGTAGCCTTGCCCAGCACTGAAAATGAATTTCATTTTCAAGATGCGGATGGTATCCTGACTCCGTTCCACCCCCATGATGCAGAAGCGCATCGATGATCAGCCCACCATCTCCCGCCAGATGGTCCGCGAAGCCCAGGAGATCCTTCACAAGCACTTGAAGGGCGTTGGCCTGAAGCAGACGGCGCAACGCGATGCTATTCTGCGCACCTTCCTCGAGACCCGCGACCATCTTTCCACCGACGAGCTCCATCGCCTGGTGCAGAAAAAAGACGCCCGCATCGGCTACACCACGGTCTACCGCACGCTGAAGCTGTTGGCCGAATGCGGCCTGGCCAGCGAAGTCGCCTTCCACGACGGCATCGCCCGCTTCGAGCACCAGTACAACCGCCGCAGTCATCACCACATGGTCTGCACCGACTGTGGCAGTTCCGTCGAGTTCTTTTCCCAGGAAGTCGGCCAGCTCGAGCAGGAGATCGGCCGCAAGTACCACTACCTCACCACCCGGCATACCTTTCAGATCTATGGGGTCTGCGAAGACTGCCGCAAGAAGAACCACACGCCGCGCCCACTCTGAGAGCCTGATGTTCAGCGGATGGAAGCCGAATCCCACCGCCGGATCGACCGCGGGCGCAGCCGACGGCCGCCGGAATCTCTTTTCCGCAAATCCCGCGGAAGCGCGTGCCGCTCGGCGTCAATGCGCCAGGGAACCTGCCCATTTGCCGCCCGCCCCGCGTTTTGATATGGTGCCCCACAATGGATCCGACGAACGTCCCGCTGACATCGTGCCCGCACTGCGGCGCCCAAATTCCCGAGACCGCCGCCTTCTGCCCCGGATGCGGCCGCCCTATGCAAACCGAAACGCGCGCCCAAGGCACGGTCGGTGCTCTTCGTGAAAATATCGCGGGAGCGCTCGCCTACCTCACATTCATCCCTGCGATCGTCTTCCTGGTCCTTGAGCCGTATAACAAGAACCGCTTTGTGCGCTTCCATTCCGTCCAGTGCCTCCTGCTCTGGGGCGCGGCCATTCTGCTCGCCATCGCGCTCAAGCTCGCCAGCGTCGTGCTCTTCATCATCCCGGTGCTCGGACCGCTGCTGGTGTTGCTGGTCTCCACGGTGGTCGGGCTCGCCGCGGTGGTGATCTGGCTGGTACTGGTGGTCAAGGCTTTCCAGGGAGAGATGTTCAAATTGCCCATGCTAGGGGATCTGGCCGGGCAATACGCCGGCTCGATCTAGGCCGCGGCCCGGTTCGCGGTTAACATTTAAGATTGTTTTTCGCCGGTTTCTCTGATATTTTTGCCGCCGACGCTGCTCGGGGCGCTATCGTGCGTCACTGATCTGTTCGACCTACCTGCGGCGAGGAGGATACTTCCATGGCTTTTTGCAATATGTGCGGCACACAGATCGCCGACGGTGCAACCACTTGTACGGCCTGCGCAGGCCGGGCGGCAGCCGCCCCCGCTCCGCCGGTCGCCAGCGCCGCAGGTATGGCGGACAACGTAGCCGGCATGCTGGCTTACGTCACCATCATCCCAGCCATCATTTTTCTGGTGATAGAGCCCTATAACAAGAGCCGCTTTATCCGGTTCCACTCCTTCCAGAGCATCTTCTTCTTTGTGGCGGTATTTGCCATCCACATTGCTCTTTCCATAATCACGGTTGTGCCTTTCATGATCTTTCTTACGTTCCCCCTGCACATGTTGGTGTTCTTGGGAACGATCGTCCTGGTCGTTGTGCTCGCGATCAAGGCAAATAGCGGCCAGATGTACAAACTACCAGTGATCGGCGACATGGCAGAGAAGCAAGCCAACGCCATGTAGAACGCAGCCCGGTGTCGTGGGTTCGGCCGGGCTTCGTTATGTGTTTCGTCGGGAGGTCTTTGTCGCTCCGTTCCTCTGGGAGCGATCCTGACCGGAGCCGTTTTTCAGGCGGAGGGAAGGATCTCGCGCCATGTGGGGACAGCCGCCCTCGGCTGTCCGTCGGGCGAAGCCCGACCGACGTGTCCGTCAGAACCGGCAAACTGTATCATCACCCAAAACCGGCGCCCTTGACTTTCTTCCTGTAAGCTGTCAATCCTATTAGCTTTTACCCGCGTCGCAATCCCACGCCTGCAGCGTGATTTTCGGCCGGCGGGAATCTGTTGGGCGAATGGGGAATTCATTGCGAGTACGGGTCTT
Source organism: Candidatus Sulfotelmatobacter sp. (assembly GCA_017883425.1). Lineage (GTDB taxonomy): Bacteria > Acidobacteriota > Terriglobia > Terriglobales > Acidobacteriaceae > Sulfotelmatobacter. The sequence continues at coordinate 29,797 of JADGNP010000010.1, forward strand.
CTATCACGACAAATGCTTTGACGGAGCCTCCTCCGCCGCGTTGTTTTCCCGCTTCTATCGCGAGCGCATTCGCGGCGACGCCGATTTCGTCTTCACCGGACTGGTCCACCGGGCCGGCGCGCTGTTCGACGAAAATCAATTCGACGGCGACGAGAATGCCATCGTCGACTTCAAGTACTCCAGTTCGCCCAAAATTACCTGGTGGTTCGACCATCACGAGAGCGCCTTCCTCTCGTCGTCCGACGCCGAGCACTTCGAGCAGGATCAGAGCAACCGCAAGTTCTACGACCCGCATTTCAAGTCCTGCACCAGTTTCATCGCCATGATCGCGCAGCAGCGCTTCGGCTTCGATCCCTCTTCCGTGGCCGATCTGGTGCATTGGACCGACATCATCGACGGCGCCCTTTACCCCGACGCCAAGACCGCCGTTGAAATGGAAGCGCCCGCCATGAAACTCACCATGGTCATCGAATCGGCGCCCGATCACGGCTTCGTCCCCAACCTGATTCCGCTCCTGGCCAGCAAGTCCTTGGCGGAAATTCTCGAAGAAAAATTCGTTGCGCCGCTGCTCCCGCCATTGCTCAAGCGCCACGAACTTTCCATCGGGATTCTCGAGCAGCGCACCGAGTGCAAAGACGCCACCATCTTCTTCGATGTCGCCGATCATGATCTCGAGGGCTACAACAAATTCATTCCCTATTACCTGCACCCCGAGTCGGTCTATAGCGTGGGGCTTAGCAAGAGCAGTTTCCGCGTGAAGGTTTCGGTGGGATCGAACCCCTGGGCGCCGCAGGAGCCTGAAGTAAACTTGGCTCGCGTTTGCGAGCGCTACGGCGGCGGCGGCCACGCCCGCGTGGGAGCGATCTCATTCAACGTGAACCAGCACGCCGCCGCCATCAAGGCGTCGCAGGAAATCGTAGCCGAACTGCGCGCCGCCATCCGCAAAAAATAGCGCTGGCATCTTGCCGGCTGTCGTGGCGGCGTCACGCCGCCACTTGTGAAGGCGAGATGCCAGCCAGCAAGGAGTCGATGATCACACAGACCCTGCGATTTTGGGTGGCGCAGCGCTTTCAGCGCTGCGATTACAGTGTTTGTGAGGAACTGGGTTTCACAGTCTGCTGAAAAACTCACGATTCGTATCAGGGCATCGCTTCAGCGATGCCGTAAGAGCCGCAGAATCAATGTCGGCTTCAGCCGCTGCCGAACTGTCAGCCCCCTGCGATATGTTCCCGCAACTCTCCTACTGCACCGGCGCCCCACTTGCCAGACACGTCGCCGCGTTCCCGTCG
>JADGNP010000606.1 GCA_017883425.1 Candidatus Sulfotelmatobacter sp.
CCTAGTACTTGCATCCTGCCTGAGTATCAGCGCGGCCGACTCGGTGCAACTGGCCTCGGGAAAGGCGATCCCTTACTCAGCGTCCGGCGGAAGCACGGTCTTTTTCATACCGAAGAAGAGTGGCGGAACGTCACCTTTGAGCGTGCAGCGCGATGCCACCGTGGCTCAAGACTCGAAGCCAACTTCGGTGAAGCTGGTCGCGCAAGTTTCGAACTCAGCCATCGTTCTCATTGACGCGTATCCCTCGATTCCCGGAGGAATGTCATACTGCCAGGCAGGCGAAGAACGGTTCCTTCGGGTGCTTGCTATTTCAGGCAAGCGGCCATCTGAGACCTTTCACCTGAAGTTGGAAAGCTGTCGGGAAAATATTGAGCTTGCCTCCCCGGGCCTGAAATGGTCGCCCGAGACGAACGTTCTCAGTATTCGATGGCTTTCCGCCCCGGGGCAGACTGGCAAGGCGGAAGATCGTAGACTAAAAATCAGCGCGAAAGGCAAAGTGAGTTAAAGTCACCACGGCGGCCCAGCCACAACCCTGAATCAAGCCCGCTGTCGCGAACTCTCCTCCCCACGCCAAGTGCGAGCGGACAGATTTCTTTGTCTATGTCAGCGCGCGGCGCGCAGCCATGCCGATCATTAGGCGAGTCGTGCCCGTCATGATCATGCTGATGCCAACGAGGGTCCCGATGAGCCACAGAGAACTGGACGGCCACTGTCTCCAGACCAGGATGCCCAGGATCAACGTGACGATTCCGTCTACCAGAATCCACACTGAGCCGCTGGCGCTCCGGCTTTGGAAATATGCAACAAGATCGATAACGCCTTCGGCAACGAAGAAAAACGCCAATGCCAGCGTGAAGCTGGCCACTCCAATAACCGGATGGAGCAGGAAGTAGATTCCCATGATCAAGTAGAGAATCGCTACCAGGAGCTTCCAGATCGTGCTGCCGATGCCCTGCGACTGGAAAGCGTGGATGAACTGAAAGGCTCCGCTAAAAACAATGAGCCACGCAACCACAACGACAACGCCAAATGACGTCGCGAAGGGAAGTGCGATCGCGAGAAATCCAAAAATGATCAGCACAATCGCCCAAATGATCGACTTTCCCGAGCCAAGGCCTGCAAGTGGAGTGTTCGCCATGTCAGAGATGCTCCTTAATTAGAGTTTAATGAACTCAATACGAGTTGCGCACCGGAAGCCATCATACTCGACGTCGCCACGAACATCGCCATTAAATCATGATCACATCGGCGGAGGGCACTCAGACGGAATGCACGCATACACGGGCGATCCCATCCACAAACTCACGCAAATTCCGGGCAACAAACGGCATGGGCAGGACAACGACATCGGCCGCGCAGAAATAGAAGGGCTTATCGACCAGTCGGTCGCCGCTGCCCGGGTTCTACGGACTGTACTCCTCTACGATGTGGATGATTTGCGCGCGCACCGACTCTACAGAAGTAAACTCGCGCACATCCAAGCTGGCCAAGCGTTCGGCCAGCCCCGGCTCCTTGCAAGCTGAAAATGCCCGATGAGCGAAGTCGTTGAAAAATCCCTCGCGAATGAAGTAGTGTTCCTGCAAGGTGCGAAAGGTGTGCTCGAAGATCGAATTCTCCGAGCAGGTGCGAAGCCCCTGAATTAACCCGGAGAGATTTGTCGCCCGCTCCCGTCCAATTCAAAGCAGGTAGGCGGGGGTGTTGAAGTGGCGCGGTTTGTGATCCTTCAGCGGCCGCAGGTTCTCAGCCTGAACGTCATGCATGCTTCCCCTGTTCGTGCCGCAAACCTGCGTCTCTGTCCGTTGTCCAACTTTCCCGCACTGACCCAGAGGGCTTCTGTAAACACGCCTCCAGCCATGTGCGAAGAAAAGCAAGAAGTTGGGCGGGAGGCCGAAGCCACAGGTTGGCCGCGGTTTCCCGCCACTGCGGGCGGACGAGCACGCAAAGTCCGCGGCCATCGAGTACCCGGAACGCATCCTCGTCGGATTGGTCGTCTCCCAGATAAGCCACCGGGGCGGCGACATCCATTTCCGCCAGAATGGTCTGCATCGCGTCGCCCTTGTTGCGAATGGCCATGCGCATCTCGACGCCGCCATCGAACTCCTCGATGTTCAGGCACGCGCGATCGGCGATCGAAAGCCATCCCAGTAACACTCTGCCGCGGACGTCGCGCGCCGCATCCTCCGGCAGGTCGCGCCAATGCACAGCCAGACTTCCCGGTTTATGTTCCGCGAGGTGTTGAAGCTTCAGATTGTCAATCCAGTCGTCGGCAGCGGAGAGAGCATCCAAGGTTCGTTGATCGATAGGCTCTATCTCGTGCAAGCCATCGTTGTGCAGCCGCTCTAATCCGTGGATTCCCCATATCTCGGGGTGGGGAGAAATCGCTAACAGGGGAATAAGTTCATCGGCCCGTCGGCCTGTGATCAGAACGACGCGGGTACGGCCTGTCGCCATGATCTCCTGCAGCAATGGCGTAACTCCCGAATAAGGAAACGCTTCGGTGCGATTCAGCCGAAAGTGGGATAGGGTACCGTCATAGTCCAGAACCAGAGCGGACTGGGGGGCTCGAGCCACTTTGTGAAAGAAATCCTGCAGGCCGAGTTTAGAAACCGTATTCAGCACATCCTCCTCCTGGGAGATTGATTCGGAAGCCACGGCATCATGCTGCCGAAGAACCAATCTCCAATTTGTCCGGGGTCTTCCCGATCGTGACTAAGCGAACCTCGCAGAGTTGACCAATCAAGTCCCCGGCCCAGCGATAAATGTTTTGTTCCCGCACCAGCTTTCGCATACGCTGCATGCGCTGCTTCTTCTCTTCCGGATCCATGACCAGGGCCAAACGTATCGCCTCCGCCGTTTGGTCGATATCGTAGGGGTTCACCAACAGCGCGTCACGCAGTTCACGCGCAGCTCCGGTGAAGCAACTCAGCACCAGCATTCCATCTTCGTCGTCGCGAGCGGCCAGGAACTCCTTCGCAACCAGGTTCATTCCGTCGTGGAGCGCCGTAACCAGGCAGAGATCAGCAGCGCGGTAGTAGCGCTCAATCTCGCTGTGACTGTGCTGCCGATTGAGGAAAATAATGGGCTTCCAGTTTGCCGTCTGGAATCGCCGATTGATGCGATCCGATTCAGCCGCAACTTCCACCAGCAGATCGTGGTAGCGCTTGATGTGCGTCCGGCTGGGAGCACCGATTTGCACGAACACAAACTGCTTCATGTAGGCAGGGTATTGCTCGAACAGGCGCTCGATCGCCAGGAAGCGTTCGAGAATCCCCTTGGTGTAATCCACGCGATCCACGCCCACTCCCATGAAGATGGATTCGCAGCCCAATTCCTTGAGCAGTGCA